>JAIRTY010000143.1 GCA_031254715.1 Nocardiopsaceae bacterium
GTTGTCACGGCAACCGGGTTCACATCACACACCGGCCCGCACGCAGGACCCCAACGCCGCGGTCATCCCCGCGAGCCCCACCACCCGGCCGCGCACGGCACCCGCCGCACCCGCACCCCGGCATGCTCGGCCACCCACATCGTCACGCCGGAACCCCACACCAGCGCGCACCTCACCTAGCCCGTCGGCCAGCTCAGCATCATCCAGCCCGGCTCCCACACCGAGCGATACACCCACCATCCCAAGCCCCAGCCCCAGCCCCACGGGCACCTGAACCGCCCTGGATTCGGTGGAGACTCCACGAACCCGGGCGATTCAGATTTGGTGTGCGGACTGCCATTGACACGCCGTATGAGCGGCGTGACGATGCAAATATCTTTGACGAATTTTTTGTGAGGTCCTTGGTCGTCAAGGTGTTAGGAACTAGCGGTCTGGTGGGGCCGGCGAGCCGGGTGGCTTCCGCGGGCTTCACCAGGCTTCCTGTCTTACCGCAGCCCGGCCGCTGGCGAAGCCCTCGCGTCGCGGCGAGGTTCACCGCCGTCTGCCTGCCTCGTAGCCGGGCGCCACCCGGCCCTGGTTATCCCTTTTCGTCTCCATGTTCCAACCAGGCTAGGAGCGGGCAAATGTGGTCAGATTCACGGCGAGCGCCTGATTCGCGGGAAGAGGATGCGTGGCTGAGTGACGAGCAGCTCAGGCGGGTTGCACCCGCCGAGCGCGAGCCGTTCCAGTCCCCGGTCCCGACGCGGATGGTTTCCAATGGCGAGTACATGCCTCATCCGCAGACGGAGCAGCAACGCCACGTTGAGCACCGGGCGAAGGAACTCGCGGACGAGGCCTCCAGGCGGCTAGGCACCAGCCGGCGGCAGTTCCTGGCCGGCACCGGGGGCATGGCGGCGGCCTTTATCGCCATGAACGAGGTGTTCGGCAAGAAGTTCTTCAACGTGCGCCCGGTCGAGATGTATGAGACGGCGGCGTACGAGGAAAACGGCGTACCGCAGGATGTGTTCGTCTTCGATGATCAGACGCACATCGTCCGGACAAGCACGAACAGCCCGCAAGGGCTGCGCGCGCTCGCCCAGGGTCCAGGGCCGGTGTCGGCCGGCGCGGGCTTCACCTCGAATCCGTTCAACGGCAAAGGCGGCAACCCGGCCGGGGCCGACGAGCTCGGCAACCCCTGGACGGACTGGAACCCCGCGCAGCTCGGCCCCGGCTTCCCGCCCAACCCGGGGCCAGCCACCACCGCGCTGGGCGAGTTCCATCTCGGCCAGTACATCAACCGGATGTACCTGCAGGCGCAGACGAGCATCTCGATCATCAGTAACGCGAACATCGCGCTGTTCACGCCGCCCGGCGGCGGAGTGCCCGGGCCGGCCACCAACATCGCCGACAGCCTGGCGAGCGAGATCCTGACCGGATATCAGACCTCTGCCTGCCGGGACTTCATCAACACGCTCGCGGGCTCGCGGCGGGCATTCGCTCACGCCCAGATCTATCCCGGCGTCGGCAACCTCAAAGATCCCGCGTTCGGCGACTATACGCAGTGGCAGGTCGAATTCTGCAAGCCGGACTCGTGGAAGGGCTACTGCGTCGCGTTCGCGGCAAGCGCGTTCCCGGGCGCGGAATTCACCCAGTGGCGGCTGGACGACGAGACTCTCGCCTACCCGACCTATGCAGTCATCAACGCGAATAAGCAGATGCTCAGAGAGCACCCCGGCTTCTTCAATATCTGCATCCATAAGGGCCTGTCAGCCTCGGGCACCCAGCCGGGCGGGGCCAACAACACGCCACAGTTCGGCAATCCCGACGATCTGGTAAAGGCGGCCACTGACTGGCCTCAGTTCAACTTCATCATCTACCATTCCTGCATCCGGCCGAGCTTCTGGGTGCTCCAGTCGCTGCAAGACATCGAGAACGCGACCGGCGCCATGCCGCCGACAACCCTCACCGACAGCGATGGGCACACCGTGCCCAACATCCGGTGGAGCACGCAGTTCGCGCAGATCGCTGCGGGCAAGTACGTGGCGGGCGCCGAGCCGTCGTCGACCTCGCCTGCCAGCCCGCGCCGGCTCAGGAACATCTACGCCGAACTGGGCACCACGATGGCGTCGATGATCGTTACGTTCCCCACGGTCTGGTCACACCTGATCGGCCAGCTGATGTACTACATGGGTTCCGACCACATCGTGTTCGGCTCCGACTCCCTGTGGTACGGCGGGCCGCAATGGCAGGTCGAGGCGCTGTGGCGGTTCCAGATCCCGGATCAGATCGCAGAAAAATGGCACTACCCGCAGCTCACCGAGCATGACAAGCGGCAGATCCTCGGCCTCAACAGTGCCCGGCACTACGGGCTCATCGGGCGCGAGCAGCTGGCCGTTGGCACGCCTGGCAGTGCCTACCGGCAGGGCAACCTGGCGAACTACGCAAACCATGTCCAGCCGGGCAGCGCCATTGACACGGTGCTGCAGGGTGTCGGGTATCCCACCCCGATAACGCCCGCCAACCTCATTCCCAACGACAACTTCACCAAGCTCAAGCAGCAGCGCACGGAATCCGGGGCCGGACACAGCAACACCCGCTTCGGCTGGATGCGTACAAATTAAGGAGGGGATACCGCCTTCTCGAATACATGAGAATTTTGAACGGCGCTTTATAGCAACCGATCAAGCCCAGCTGATCACTGGCGAAAGCCGGAAGCTAGGGCCGGATGTCGGCGGGCAGCCCGAACGGGATGAGGTCGGCGTCGAGGAAGGCCGTGATCGCGGCAACCCGGGGCTCCGGGCCGGCGCGCAGGGTCAGCACGTCCAGCCCGCCCGGCACGTAGCGCCCGGCGTCGTCGTCCCACTGGTAGGTGCCGAAGGCGACCTGGCCATTGGCTGTGGCGGGCAGGAACCGCCAGCGGCTGGTGAGCGGCCCGGTGACCAGGAACGCGCGGATCGCGTCTGGGCCCCGGTACCAGCTGGGAAGCGGCGGCATGCTGTACCGGGCGTCGTCGGCCAGCATCGCGACGATGGCGTCGACGTCGCCCGCCTGCCAGGCATCGATCCAGCGGGTCACGAGTCGGGCGACGGCTTCATCGCCGAGATCGCGCAGCACGTTGTGCTGGCTCGCCGTGGCCGGCCGGATGGCCTGCCTCGCGCGTTGCAGGGCGCTGTTGACGGCCGCCGGGGTGCTCTCGAGCTGG
>JAIRTY010000168.1 GCA_031254715.1 Nocardiopsaceae bacterium
GAGCTGGGGGTGGAGCGGGTGGTGGTGCTCCCGGCCGACACCTCGGTCGGCAGCGCGGGCTCCTCGTCCGCGTCCCGGCAGACCTACGTCACCGGCGGGGCGGTGCGGGCCGCGTGCGCCGCGGTCCGGGCCGCGGTGCTGGCACGGGCGGCCGGCCGGTCCGGCGCCGATCCTGGCGAGCTCGAGCTGTCCGGCGGCAAGGTGGTGTCGGCCACCGAGGGCGTGATCGCCGGCCTCGCGGACGTGCTCGGTGATGAGGCCATCGAGCGGACGGTCACCTGGCGGCACCGGCCGACCAGCCCGCTCGATCCGCGCACCGGGCAGGGCAACGCGCACGTCCAGTACGCGTTCGCCGCCCACCGCGCGGTGGTGGACGTGGACACCGAGCTGGGGCTGGTCAAGGTGGTGGAGATCACCACCGCCCAGGACGTCGGGAAGGCGGTGAACCCGCTGGCCGTGGCCGGCCAGGTGCACGGGGGCACCGCGCAGGGCCTGGGGCTGGCACTGATGGAGGAGGTCCAGGTGAGTGACGGGGTGATCCGCAACCCGTCGTTCACCGACTACCTGATCCCCACCATCGGCGACGTGCCGCCGATGACCGTGGACATCCTCGAGCTCGCCGACCCGCACGCCCCGTACGGGCTGCGCGGCGTCGGCGAGCCCCCGGCCATCTCCTCCGCGCCCGCGATCGTGGCGGCGATCCGGGACGCCACCGGCAAGGCGCTGCGGCGGATACCGGTCCGGCCGGATGACATCATCGGCGGGTAAGCGCGGCGGGAGCGGCCCGATGACCCTGATGTTCCTCACCGGCGACGGCATGCGGGGCGGGCGGCTGCATCATGAGCTGCGCGGCGCGCCGCTGGTGGCGGTGACCAGGACCGCAGCCAGGTACCGGTTCTACGACGTCGGCGGCCGGTACCCGGCGCTCGAGCCTGTCCCGGCGGACGGGCACGCCATCGCGGGCGAGGTCTACGACGTGCCGCTGGCGGTGCTGCGCGACCACCTGCTGCCAGCCGAGCCGCCCGAACTGGAGCTCGGCATCGCGGAACTGGCAGACGGCGCGGCAGCGCTGGCCATGCTGCTGCGGCAGGGCCTCCCGCGGCCGGCCGGGCTGACCGACATCTCCGGCATCGGCGACTGGCGCGCCTACCGCGGCATCAGCTGAGCTCGGTGTCGCCGACCGGGTGCAGGCGCGGGACCTGGGCCTGGTCCGGGGCGGTGCGCTCGAAGCGGATGCGGGCGCCGCGGCCGCGGAACTCGAGCGTGCAGAGCATGTTCTGGTACCAGGGGCCCTGGCAGAGCCGCCAGCGCAGCTGCGGCTTCCTGACTCCCGCGAGCCGCGCGAGCGCGGTGCCGCCCAGTCGCCCGGCGAGCGAGGTGGCCAGCTGCTGGCTGCGCCGAAGCCGGTCCGGCAGCAGATTGTGGAACGGCGAGCAGACCGCCTGATACACGGCACTGCGCGGATCCGTCCCGGCCGGGAACTGCACCGGGGCCAGGTAGCTGTGGTGGATGTCGCCAGAGATGACCGTGACCGACGCCGGCGGCGGCCCCTTCGCCCCGGTGGCGAGCCCGGTCAGGAGCTGCTCGAACTGCCAGAACGACGCGCCGAAGGCCGCCCAGTGCTCCAGGTCCGCGGCCTGCCGCAGCCACTCCCCGGGCCGCGCGAGGCGCCTCCCCCACGCCCCCCGGCAGACGGCCTCGTTCCAGGCTTCCAGGTCATGGACCCCGCGCGGCAGCAGCAGCGGCAGCGAGGTGGCGAGCACCACGTGGTCCCAGTCGCCGCAAACCGCCTCGGTGATCCGCTGCCATTCCGGCTCGCCGAGCATCAGCCGCCTGCCCTCGGTGAGCACCCGGCCTGCCCGGGAGTCGATCACGACCACCCGGACCTTTCCGAAGGTGCGGGTGAAGCTCCACTGGCTGCCCCCGGCTCCCTGATCGGCCCGGAGCGCGAACTCGCGCAGCACCCCGGCGGCATCGCCCGGCTCCCGTGCCTGCCGCCACAGCTCGCTGCGGCCGAGGTCCTCCGGGGCGAGGTTGCCGAGATACTGGTAGACCCAGTAGCTGACGAAGGCACCGGTGATCCGTTCCCGCCACCACGGCTTGGCCTGGTACTCACGGCGCCAGGCCGCCGACGTGTTCCAGTCGTCGATGACATCGTGGTCGTCGAAGATCATCGCGGTGGGGATGACCGAGAGCAGCCACCGCACCGCGGGCTCGCTCCAGGCCTCGTGATACAGGGTGCAGTACTCCTCGAAGTCCGCGACCTGGTAACCCGGCGGCCGGGCCGGGTCGCGCCGCTGCTCGATGAACTCGCGCGTCGCCGGCCCCGGCTCGTCCCCGTAGACCTGGTCGCCGATCATGAGCAGGACGTCGGGCCAGCGCTGGCGGGGGGTGTCGCGCAGGTCGAGCGCGCAGGCCCGGAGCGCGTCGGTCCCATGTTCCTGCTCGTGCCGGGCCCGGGCCCGGCCGCGCGACCGGACCGGCAGCTCGGCGAGCCGGCAGGAGCCGAAGACGAGCCGCAGCGGCCGCCCGGGGGCCAGCGTCCGGAGCACGCTGGGCGGGAACGGGGAACCCGGCTCCGGCCAGCGGACGACGCCGTCCAGGGCGACCTGGTACTCGGCCTCGGTCCCCGGCCGGAGGCCGTCGGCCACCACCAGCCCGTAGTGATGTCCCGCCACCTCGAAGGTCCGGGCCTGGTGACCGAGGATCCCGACCTGGCAGGCACGGTCGGTCTCGACCCATATCGTGACCGCGGTCTCACCGACGTAGCGCAGCAGCGGGCCGAGTACCAGCCGGGGCGCCCCGGTGCCGCCTGTCGTCATGCGGGCTCTCCTCCGCTGCCATGTCCAGCGACGGACAAGCCTGGCAGAACCACGGCCGTCACCGCCACGATCGCCGCCCCGCCGCGGGCATCGGATGGCCGCGGCGGCGCTGACCTGATCTACCTCAGGCCGGACGGGTTAATCGGTCGACCCGGCGGCGGTAGCCAGGAAAGGCTGGGGATCATGACCGTACCTTTCCCCGAGCCGACCATTCCGGTACCCACCCGCGCCGAGGTGTTCCTCGGCTACCTCGACTACTTCCGCTCCCGGCTGCTGAGCAAGCTGGCGGCCCTGCCCGCTGATGACCTGCGCTCCAGCCGGCTGCCCTCCGGCTGGACGCCGGCCGGGCTGCTCAGGCACCTCACCTACGTCGAGTTGCGCTGGCTCGAATGGGGCTTCGAGGGCCGCGACGTCGCCAACCCGTGGGGCGACAGCCGGGACGGCCGCTGGTACGCCGCTCCCGACGAGACCCCGGAGTCACTGGCGGCGGCGCTGTCCGCGCAGGCCGCGCGCACCAGGGCCATCGTCGAGTCGCACGACCTCGCCGACACCGGCCAGCCGAGCGACCGGTGGGACGGCGACGATCCGCCGTCGCTGGAACGGATCCTGTTTCACCTGCTCCAGGAGTACGCCAGGCACGCCGGGCACCTCGACATCGTCACCGAGCTCGCGACCGGCGGCACCGGCGAATAACCGAGCGCTCCCGCCGGGCGCTGGGTTGCGGCTCCGGCCGCCTCCTGCTCGGATACGGGCATGGCCAGTCAGGACACCGGCCCGGACGATCGCGTGACCGCCTGGAGCCGTCAGCTCGCGCAGGCGCACGACGTGCTCAGGGAGCAGCTGCGGAGCCTGCGCCGGGACACCGGGCCCCCGGCGGCCGGAGACGAGCTGACGGCCCACTGCCTGGCGTTCTGCTCAGCGCTTGCCGCGCACCACGAGGGCGAGGATGGCGGCATGTTCGCAGAGCTGCTCCGGGCGCGGCCCGGCCTGCGCCCCGTGGTCACCAAGCTGGCCGAGGATCATCGGCTGGTCGCCGGCATCCTCGCGTCCGTGCGGCACCTCGCGCGCGAGGCAGCTCAGGCCGGGCCAGGCCGCCGGGAGGCGATCGGGCGGGAGCTTGACGGGCTGGCGGCGATCATGGAGTCGCACTTCGGCTACGAGGAGCGTGCCCTCGGGCAGGCCCTCGACCAGGGAGTCAGGGACACGGGCTGGACCACCGCCGTGTTCGGGCGCGCGGGCCCGGCGGACGACGGCGCACCCGGTCAGGCGGCGGGACGAGGGTCACGCCGGAGCGGGTGATCGGCTGGTATCTCGACCAGGACGATCCGGACGCCGTCCGGGTCCTCGATCCACATCTCGGTGAGGCCCCAGGGCTCGGCCGCCGGCTCGCGCAGGATGAGGGCACCGGCTGCCGCCAGCCGCTCCCGTTCGGCGCGCACGTCCCGCACCTGGAGCCAGAGCATGACCCGGTCCCCGCCGGGCGCGGCGGCCCGCCCCGAC
>JAIRTY010000190.1 GCA_031254715.1 Nocardiopsaceae bacterium
CATCAACACGGCACCTCCGGGGCGGGTGGCTCGTCCGCCGCCAGTCTAGGGTCGCTGCAACTAGTTTGCAATAACGCATCATGGGCAAGGCGTGAGGGGCAGGGCATCATGAGCAGGGCGAGGGGCAGGACATCATGGGCAGCGCATCGTGGGCAGGCATCATGAGCGCTGCCGCGGCCATCGCCGCGTAACGTCCTTTCTTTCCGAACGGCCGCCGCCCGCACCGCTGCCCCTCCCCGCAGCCAGCCCTCGTCCGCGGCAGGGTGACGGGAAGCCGGCCGGTCCTGGCCGGCCGGCCTAGTCTTCGCCCGCGACGAGGAAGGCTGCCCGGCCGAACGACACCAGGTCCCCGGCCCGCACCGGATAGCTGTCCCCCGCGCGCCAGCCGTTCACCCGGGTGCCGTTCGTGGAGCCGAGGTCGGCGAGCACCCAGCCGCCGCCGGGGCGGCGCAGCTCAGCATGCCGCCAGGAGACCGTCATATCCCGCAGCGCCAGGTCGGAGTCGGGAGCCCGGCCAATCGTGAAGACCGTTCGATCTGATCGCGGGAGAACCAGGCACGGCAGGCGCGGCGAGCGCCAGGCGGACTGGACGCGGAGCGCGAACGCGGACCACCGAGCCGTGGCCGCGGCCGCCGCCCGCGCCGCGAGGCCGCCGGCCGGAGCGCCGACGGGCAGGTCGGAGAGCAGTTCGCCGAGCTCGTCGAGCCGCTGCGCCCGCAGCGCCAGGTCCACCCGGTGCAGGAACGTGTCCTGCGACAGCCGCCCCTCCACGGACTCGTCCCGCAACCGCCGGAGCGCATGCTCGCGGTCCGCGTCAGAGGCGCGGAACGCAGGCGGCAGGGTGTCCTGCTCCGGCATGCCCTGACGATAACCCGTGGCAAGCCCGTACTCCAGATCCAGCGGCCAGGCCGCTGCCGACCAGGGAGCGGGCGCCGGATCGTGATCAAGCCATTAGTGTCGTGCTAGCGACACCAATGCATTGATCACGAACTGGAGCGGAGGTGACGGGGCGTTGCTGCCGAAGTCCGTCGTCCCGCTGCCCGGCTTCCTGGCCGCGCTGGCCCCCGTTCTCAACAACTACGGGTACCTGGCGGTGGGCGGGCTGCTGCTGGTGGAGGACTTCGGCGTGCCGGTGCCGGGCGAGACGGTGCTGATCGCCGCCTCTGTGTACGCGGGCGCCGGCCGGCTGAGCGTGGTCGGCGTCGGGCTGATCGCGCTGCTCGCCGCCGTCGTGGGCGACAGCATCGGCTACGCGATCGGGCGCTTCGGCGGCCGCCCGCTGATTGAGCGGTACGGGAAGTACGTACTGCTCACGGCGGAACGGCTGGACAAGGCCGAGGCGTTCTTCCGGCGGCACGGCGGCAAGATCGTGGCGGTGGCCCGGTTCATTGACGTCCTCCGGCAGGCGAACGGGATCATCGCCGGCATCGCCGAGATGCCCTGGCCGAAGTTCCTGCTGTTCAACGCGATCGGCGCCGCGGTGTGGGTTGCCTGCTGGACCACGGTGGGCTACCTGGCAGGCAACCACATCGGGATTGTCTACCACACGGTCAACCGGTACGCGCTGTTCGTCGGGATCGCGGTGGCCGTGCTCATCATCGCGCTGATCGCCCGCGCCGTGCTCCGCCGCCGGCGGCGCCGCCCCGCTGCGGACCCGCAGACCGAGCGCTCCCCGGCCCCGGGCGCCAGGGAGCGCTGATGGCCTGCCCGGCAGGCTGGACCAGCGAAAGAGCGCCGGCCCGGCCCGTAACGGGCCGGGCCGGCAACGAGCGGATCAGCTGCTTGTGCCCCAGGTCCACCTACCGTCGGTGGTGGTCAGAGGCGTGTGGTTCACCGGCTGCATGACCGGGCTGAGGAAGCCGCCGGTCTTGTTGTTCTGCAGGGTGAAGCCGATGGAGCCGGGGGCCATGGTGGCGGCGACGCCTCCGAGGCCCGGGATCCAGTGCTGGCTGGCGAAACCCGTTCCGGTGTTGCCGCACGTCTCGAACGTCACGGAACCGCCCTTGGACCGGTTGGTGAGGCACAGGCCCTGCTGGTTGAGGATGAGCAGCACGCCGTTGCTGTCGAAGGGCGGCGGGAAGACGAACTGCTGGCTCACCTTCATGTTGGCGTCGTTGGCGCAGAATCCGGGAGCCCCGGTGTTGCACTCCTTGAGCTGAGCCGCGGAGCCGTCCGTGAGCTTGTTCGGTGCGGCGATCGCCAGCCGCGAGTTGCTCTTCAGGTAGATGGCATGGACGCTCAGCGCGCTCGCCGAGGATGCCGGGACGACCATGGCGGCGGTGGCCGCCGTGGCCGCCAGCGCGGCGAGCAGAGCCGTGGCCCGCTTAGCTCTGGACAGGGCACCTAGTGCCCGGGTGAGAGCATGCCGGGTGTGGTACCTGGACAATGACGTGCCTCCTGTGTCGGATTACGAACCCCAGGGGATTGCGGGGTACCCAGGAGCGCGAATTGGTGGATATTCCGTTTTGCGCGGCCGCTTCCGGCCACGTTCGCGAGCACCTTATCACGGGGGCACGCCAATTACACTGAGCAATAATTTCTGCTCTGAACTGGGATCTTGTCAATTTTGTGTAATTCGGATATACCGCAGATGCACATTTAATTCCGGGCGCTTGCGGGCACTGCCACGCTCCCTATTCGGGCGCCAGGAATGTACGCCTGAATACACGTCTGATAAATCGTTCTTGCGGTTGCTGGAGCGTCTTGTCAGCTAACGCGGCGGGCGGCCGGGATCGCCCGGCCCTTCCACTCGCCGCCCCGGCCGGCCCGGTGCCGGCGGGCCGAGTCGACGGTCATGGCCGCGTACAGCAGCGCGGTCAGCGGCAGGCCGGGCGCACGCCACGGCGACAACCGGTACAGCCGGAGCACCGGCAGGTAGCTGCCGCTCATGAGCGCCCATCCGGCCAGGCCCGCCCCGGCGCACCAGGCCGCCGGGCCGCCCGAACCCGCCGCGACCGCCGCCAGCCCGGCCAGCCCGGCCACGGGTGGCAGCAGGTACGCCAGTGCCAGCCCGGCCACCGTGCCTGCCAGCAGCGCGGGCGAGTACCGGAGCTGGGTGTACGCGCTCCGGGCCACCATGTCCCAGAGCCCGCTCAGCCCCGGATAGGAACGGCGGCTGCGGACCTGCGTCGTCCAGCCAAGCCATACCCTCGCTGGGGGGTGTGCGGAGGCCGGCCCGTGCTTGAGCAGCCGCGCCAGCGCCACATCGTCGATCCGGGCGCCGCTGATTCCCGCCAGCCCCCCGGCCGCCGCCAGCGTCTCGCGCCGCACCAGCATGCAGCCCCCGGCCGCGGCAGCGGTCCGCGCCCGCGGGCGGCCGACCCGCCGGAACGGGTACAGCTGAGCGAAGAAGTACACGAACGCCGGAACGATCCAGCGTTCCCAGCCGGACTCCGCGCGCAGCAGTGCCATCAGCGACACCAGCGACCGGTCGTCGTCCGCCGCGGACCGCGCCAGCGCGGCCAG
>JAIRTY010000366.1 GCA_031254715.1 Nocardiopsaceae bacterium
GGTGCTGGCGCCAGTTGAAGGACGGCGAGCAGTTGTAGGCCAGCATCTGGTCCGGGTACTCGGCCTTGATCGCCTCGGCGAACTCCCGCGCCTCGTCCAGATCCGGCGTAGAAGTCTCCATCCACAGCAGGTCGGAGTACGGCGCGTAGGCCAGGCCGCGGGCGATCCCGGCCGCCATCCCGTTCCGGACCCGGAAGAAGCCCTCCGCCGTCCGCTCGTCGGTGAGGAATTGCCGGTCGCGCTCGTCCGCGTCGCTGGTGATCAGCGTGGCGGCGTGCGCGTCGGTCCTGGCGACCACCAGCGTCGGCACGTCCAGCACGTCGGCAGCGAGGCGCGCCGCGTTGAGCGTCTTGATGTGCTGCCCGGTCGGGATCAGGACCTTCCCGCCGAGGTGGCCGCACTTCTTCTCCGACGCGAGCTGGTCTTCCCAGTGCACCCCGGCGGCGCCCGCCGCGATCATGGACTTCATCAGCTCGAACGCGTTGAGCACGCCGCCGAAGCCCGCCTCCGCGTCCGCGAGGATCGGGGCCAGCCAGTGCGTGCCGCTGCCCTGCCCGTCGCTCTCCGCCCAGGTGATCTGGTCGGCGCGGAGCAGGGCGTTGTTGATCCGGCGCACCACCTGCGGCACCGAGTTGGCGGGGTACAGGCTCTGGTCGGGGTAGGTCTCGCCGGCCAGGTTGGCGTCCGCGGCCACCTGCCAGCCGGACAGGTAGATGGCCTCAAGCCCGGCCCGCACCTGCTGCACGGCCTGGTTGCCGGTGAGGGCGCCGAGCGAGGAGACGAAGTCCCGCTCGCCGAGCAGCTGCCACAGCCGCTCGGCCCCGAGCCGGGCGAGCGTGTGCTCCTCCCGCACCGAGCCGCGCAGCCGGATCACGTCGTCCGGCTCGTAGGTCCGCTCGATGTTCCGCCAGCGGGGGCTGCTGTCCCACTCCTGGCGCAACTGGGCGGCCTCCTCTGCCGGGCCGGCCGCAACCTGGTCCCCGGCACTGGTCCCGGGCTGCGAAGTGCCCTCGAGGCGACGGTCGTTCACTGGATCCTCCTGGATGTCGTCCCCTGGGTTCGGGGCGCATCGACGACGCGCCCTCACCTCGAGCGTGCGCGATACGGACACGCCAAAGCCAGGCGTGATCTAGCGAAATTCTCTCAGTTTTCTTCTATCTTGAAGATATGACGCAGTTCCTGCGAGAAGAATCCTCGCCGTTGACGTCAAGTGGTCTAGACCTCGCCACGTTCGGGCAGCGGCTCCGGCACCTGCGGCGGGCCCGCGGGCTGACCCTGGCCGAGCTGGGCGAGCGGGTGGGGCGCGCGCCGTCCGCGCTGTCGCTGCTGGAGAACGGGCGCCGGGAGCCGAAGCTGTCGCTGATCGAGACGCTGGCCGGCGCGCTGTCGGTGCCGGCCGCTGAGCTGCTCCGCCATCAGCCGCCGAGCCGCCGTGCCCAGCTCGAGATCGCGATCGAGGAAGCCCAGCACGACCCGCTCTACCAGGCGCTGGGGCTGCCGCACCTGCGGCCGGGCGCGCGGGTGCCCAGCGACGTGCTCGAGCACGTGGTCGCGCTGTACACCGAGCTGCGCAGGCAGCACACGCGGCCGACCGCTACCCCGGAGGAGGCCAGGCTCGCCAACGCCGAACTGCGGGCGGCCATGCGCGAGCGGGACAACTACTTCGAGCCGATCGAGCGGGCGGCCGCCGCGGCGCTGGACGCCGCCGGGTACCGGGGCGGCGCGCTGTCGCAGGGGACGCTGCTCGGCATCGTCACCCACCATGGCTTCACCGTCCGGTATGTGTCGGACCTGCCCCGCTCCGCCCGGTCGGTCACCGACCTGCGGCACCAGCGCATCTACCTCAAGCAGGAGCCGATCGGCGCGCACTCGCCGCGCACGATCCTGCTGCAGACCCTCGGGCACTTCGTGCTCGGTCACGACGTGCCCGGCGACTTCGCGGACTTCCTGCGGCAGCGGGTGGAGGCGAACTACTTCGCGGCGGCGGTGCTGATGCCCGAGCGGTCGGCGGTGCCGTTCCTGGCCGAGGCGAAGGAGGCCAGGGAGCTGTCGGTGGAGGACCTGCGGGACGTGTACTCGGTCTCCTACGAGATGGCCGCGCACCGCTTCACCAACCTGGCCACCCACCATCTCGGCCTGCCGTGCCACTTCGTCAAGAACGACGAGGGCGGCATCATCTACAAGGCCTATGAGAACGACGGCCTGGTCCTGCCCGCCGATGAGGCCACCGGCGCGATCGAGGGCCAGCGGATGTGCCGCAAGTGGTCCGGGCGCCAGGTCTTCGCCTCCGCCGACCCCTTCTCGCCGTACTTCCAGTACTCCGATACGCCATCAGGAACGTACTTCTGCGTGGCTCACGTCGATCCTGGCCGCGAGCGCGGCTTCGCGATAACCCTGGGCACGCCGTACGAGCACTCCCGCTGGTTCCGGGGGCGGGAGACGACCCGTCGGAACGTGTCGAGGTGCCCGGACGAGGACTGCTGCCAGCGCCCGCCGGCGGCGCTCGCCGGCCGCTGGGAGGGCATGGCCTGGCCCTCGGCCCGGGCCCACTCCCACATCCTGTCGGCCCTGCCGACCGGCAGCTTCCCTGGCGTCGACGACACGGACGTGTACGAGTTCCTTGACCGGTACGAGGGCGAGTGACAGGCGACTACTCCCCGGTAGCCGTAGATGCTACTCTTCGGTAACATAGCTCGCAGCGGGCAGCGTCCCGCGGCAGATCCCCGAGGAGCAGCATGAGTGGTCCCGACGGCGGCAGCGCGCCGCAGTTCTCCCTCGAACTCGGTCCCGACCTGCGCGAGATGCGTGACTGGGTGCATGCGTTCGCAGCCGACGTGATCAGGCCGGCCGCCGCCGAGTTCGACGAGCGGGAAGAGACCCCGTGGCCGGTCATCGAAGAGGCCGCCAAGATCGGGCTGTACTCCCTGGACTTCTTCAGCCACCAGTGGCTGGAGCCCAGCGGGCTCGGCATCCCCGTCACGTTCGAGGAACTTTTCTGGGGGGACGCCGGCATCGGGCTGTCGATCGCCGGCACCGGGCTCGCCGCGGTCTCGGTGGTGGGCACCGGCACCAACGAGCAGATCGGCGAGTGGCTGCCGCAGATGTTCGGCGAGCCGGGAGACGTGAAGCTGGCCGCGTTCTGCTCCTCCGAGCCGGACGCCGGCAGCGACGTCAGCGCCATCCGGACCCGCGCGGTCTATCACGAGGCCACCGACGAGTGGGAGCTGACCGGGACCAAGACCTGGGCGACCAACGGCGGCATCGCCGACGTGCACGTGGTGGTGGCGTCGGTCGAGCCGGAACTGGGCAGCCGCGGTCAGGCGACCTTCATCGTGCCGCCCGGCACGCCCGGCCTCAGCCAGGGCCAGAAGTTCCGCAAGCACGGCATCCGCGCCTCGCACACCGCCGAGGTGGTGCTGGACGGCGTGCGGGTGCCCGGCCGGTGCCTGGTCGGCGGCAAGGACCGGCTGGAGGAGCGGCTGGCCAGGGTGCGCGGCGGCGGGCGGAGCGGCGGGCAGGCCGCCATGAAGACCTTCGAGGCATCCCGCCCCGGCGTGGGGGCGATGGCGGTCGGCGTGGGCCGGGCGGCCGTGGAGTACGCGCGCGACTACTCCCGGGAGCGGGTCCAGTTCGGCCGCCAGATCGGGCAGAACCAGGCGGTGGCGTTCATGCTCGCCGACATGCAGGCGGCGGTGGACGCGGCGCGGCTGCTGGTGTGGCGCGCCGCCTGGATGGCGCGGAACGGCGTCTCGTTCACCAATGCCGAGGGCTCAATGTCGAAGCTGGTCGCGGCGGAGACCGCGGTCAGGGTGACCGAGCAGGCCATCCAGGTGCTCGGCGGCAACGGGTACACCCGTGACTACCCGGTCGAGCGCTGGCACCGGGACGCCAAGATCTTCACCATCTTCGAGGGCACCTCGGAGATCCAGCGCATGATCATCGGCAGGGCCGTGACCGGCCTGGATGTCAGGTAGCCCGCGGTGCTTGGGCGGTGCGCCTGGTGAGCAGCCCGGCGAGGAGCATGACGAGCACGCCGATCCCCACGCCGCACGCCGTCCATGCCACCCGGTAGCCCTCGGCGCGGTAGTTGGCCGGCTGCGGCAGGTCCACCAGGATCAGCACTCCCGCGGCGATGGCCCCGGTATAGAGGGCGTAGTTCCAGAAGCGGATCGCCATCCCGTGCATCAAGAAGACGAGCGCAACCACTTCGAGCCCGAGGCTGATCGCGAACAACCGGGATCCGGATTCATTGGCGGGTATCAGCAGCAGCAGCGCAGCCGCGACAGCGCCGATCAGCGCGCCGGCCAGGCGCTGCACGGCGAGAAGCGTGGCCTGCTCCAGGCTGGGCTTCATCGCGACCATGGCCGCGATCGGCATCCAGTAACCGTGCGACAGGTTCAGCCCGATCGCGAGCGCGAAGGTACCGGCAATGACAAGAGCACGGAGCACCGCGAACATGAGCAGCGGCGGGGTCAGCTGCCGCCGCGCGGTGTCACCGGGCATCTCGGCGACCGGCTGTGGCCGGTCGCGGCGGCCGCGGATCAGCCACTCGATGAACGTCACCACGATCCACAGCGCCGACCCCCCGGCCCAGGCGGCCACCTGAGCCCAGGTGTAGCTGGTGATGTGGGCGTGATGATGGAAGCTGGA
>JAIRTY010000485.1 GCA_031254715.1 Nocardiopsaceae bacterium
CGTCAGGCCGGCCATGTCCTCCCACACCAGCACCTGGGCGTCGCAGTCCGGGCCCGCGCCGATCCCGACCGTGGGTATCGACAGCGATCCGGTGACGCGGGCGGCCAGGTCGGCCGGCACGCATTCGAGGACGACTGAGAACGCGCCGGCGGCCTCCATCGATTTCGCGTCGGACAGCAGCCGCTCGCCATCCTCGCCGCGGCCCTGCACCCGGTAGCCGCCGAACGCGTTGACCGACTGCGGGGTCAGCCCGAGGTGGCCCATGACCGGGATGCCGGCCGCGACCAGCTCTTCGACCTGGCCGGCCACCCGGTGGCCACCCTCCAGCTTGACCGCGTGCGCCCCGGCCTCCTTGAGGAACCGGGCGGCCGCGGACAGCGCGTCGGCGCCGGATGCCTGGTAGGAGCCGAACGGCAGGTCGGCGACGACCAGCGCCCGGCTGGTCCCCCGCACCACGGCCGCGGTGAGCGGCAGCAGGTCATCCACGGTCACCGGGATGGTGGTCTCGTGCCCGTACACGACCATCCCGGCCGAGTCGCCCACCAGCAGCACCGGGATCCCGGCCCGGTCGAATACCCCGGCGGTCAGCGCATCGTAGGCGGTCAGCATGGGCCACTTCTCGCCGCGGGCCTTGGCGGCCGCGAGGTCGCGGACGGTGACCCGGCGGGCAGAGCTCCCGCCGTAGAGGGGCTCCGCGGTCCGCGCGCTGGTCGCGGCCGGGGCCGGACGGATCTGGTCAGCAGTCATCGATGCCTCCACGTCTCGTGGCGCCCTGATGGCGTCCCCGGACGCTTTGATCATGGCACGAGCGGGGCGCGCTGGATACCCCTCGCGTGCCGCAGGGTCCCGGCCGGCCTTCGCCGTCCTGCCGGAGGTACCCGGTCGGCCCTCGCCGTCCTGCCGGAGGTACCCGGCCGCCGGGAATATATTCCGATACGAGTCCGTTCCGTTTCGATGAAGCCCGGGACGGGCCCCCGCGCCGTCCCGGGCATCCGGACTAACAGCCGCGGGAGCGCGCAGCTTCCCGCCCGCTGCCAGAACTTTTCGAACGGCCGCCGTCCCAGCTAAGGGGATCATGAATACGAACTCCGCCAGCCGCCGCAGGTGGGTCATCCTCGGTGTGCTGATCATCAGCCTGATGGCCATCGTGCTGGACAACACCGTCCTGAACGTGGCACTCAAGACCATCGCCGAGCCGCACATCGGGCTCGGCGCCAGCCAGAGCCAGCTGGAGTGGGGGATCAACTCCTACACGCTGGTGTTCGCCGGGCTGCTGTTCACGTTCGGGGTCATCGGCGACCGGATCGGCCGCAAGCGCATGCTGATGATCGGCATGGCCGCGTTCGGCCTCTTCTCGCTGCTGACCGCCTACTCCAGGAACCCGGACCAGCTCATCTTCGCGCGGGCCGCGATGGGCCTGGGCGCGGCGGCGGTCATGCCGCAGACGCTGTCGATCATCTCGAACGTGTTCGATCCGCGGGAGCGGGCCCGTGCCATCGGCATCTGGGCCACCGCGGTCGGCATCGGCATCGCGATCGGCCCGATCGTGGGCGGGCTGCTGCTCGGCCACTTCTGGTGGGGCTCGGTGTTCCTGATCAACGTCCCGCTGACGGCGGTGGGCGTGGCAGCGATCGCGCTGCTGGTGCCCGAGTCCCGCAACCCCGACCCGGGCCGGGTCGATTACCTCGGCGTACTGCTGTCCATCGCCGGGCTCGTGCTGCTCGTGTTCGGCATCATCCGGGGCGGCGACAAGGGGTCGTGGCTGCACTGGGACGTGCTCGGCACCGCTGCCGCCGGGCTGGCCCTGCTGGCAGTGTTCGGCTGGCACGAGACCCGGATCTCGCACCCGTCGCTGGACGTGAAGCTATTCCGCGACCCACGGCTGTCGTCCGCGGTGGCCGCGCTCGGGCTGGTGTTCTTCGGCATGATGGGCGCGCTCTTCTTCCTCAGCTTCTACCTGCAGGGCGTGCGCGGCTATACCCCGCTGTCGGCCGGGCTGCTGACGCTGCCGTTCGCTGCCGGGCAGCTGCTGGTCTCGCCCCGCAGCGCGAGGCTGGTCAGCCGCTTCGGCGCGAAGGCGGTCGCCGCTGCCGGGCTGCTCACCGTGGCGCTGGCGCTGGCCGGTTATCAGCTGCTGGGGACCGCGACCCCGATCTGGGTGCTGGGCGTGACGTTCTTCATCCAGGGCACGGGGATGGGCCTGGTGATGCCGTCGGCGACGGAATCGGTGATGTCGGTGGTTCCCCGGGAACGGGCTGGCTCCGGCTCCGCTCTCACCAACACCGCCCGGCAGGTGGCCGGCGCGCTCGGCGTCGCCGTGCTCGGCTCGATCCTGGCCCAGGCCTACCGCGGCCAGCTAAGCCCGCACCTGGCCGCGCTGCCGCATGCCGCCGCGAGCACAGCGACCGGCTCCATCACCGCCACCCAGACCATCGCCTCGCGACTGGGCGGGGCGGCCGGCGCCCGCCTGGACGGCTTCGCCGACGTCGCGTTCGTCCACGCCATGCACCTGACAACGGCCATCTCCGCGGCCGTCACCGTGGCCGGCGCGCTGGTGGTGCTCGCCTGGATGCCGGGCCGGCGGGCGCGGCATGCTGAGGCCCCCGCATCCGCACAGGCTGGCGCATCCCCACAGGCCGGCGAGCCCGCGCAGACCCCAGCCGAGCTTCCGGCAGCGCGCAGCCTATCGGCCAGCGTTGTGGCCGCGGACAGGGAAGGATAGGCGGATGCCCGCACCACCGGCGCCCGCACCGCGACCGCCCGCACCGCGACCGTCCGCACCGCGACCGGCGCCCGCGCAGCGACCGTCCGCGCCAGCAGCGCCCGCGCGGCGAGCGTCCTCACCACGGCCGGCGCCCGCGCGGCCGGTGTCTGAGCAGTCGGTGTCTGAGCAGCCGGCATCCGCGCAGCCGGCATCCGCGCAGCATCAGTCCGCTGCGGGGACGGCCGGACCGCGCCGTCCCGGCCGTCCCCGCAGCGAGCGCGCTGATCACGCCATCATCGATGCGGCGCTGAGCCTGTTCGCCGAGTCCGGGCCGGACCGGCTGTGCATCGAGGAGGTGGCGGCCCGGGCCGGGGTGGGCAAGGCGACGATCTACCGGCGCTGGCCCGGCAAGGAAGACCTGCTGCTTGACGCCCTGGCAGCGGTGAAAGCCCCGCTGCCCGAGCCGGCCGGCCGGTCGGTGCAGGAGGACCTGGTCGCGCTGCTGAGCGCGATGTGCCGGGACGCAGGTGACCCGCGGCAGGCCCGGCTGTTCGCGCTGCTGCTGGGCGAGGGAGCCAGGTACCCGCGGCTGCTGGCCCGCTATCGGGACACCGTGATCGAGCCGCGCCGGGAGGTGATGCGGTCGGTGCTCCGCCGCGGCGTGGCGACCGGCGAGCTGCGCCCGGATGCCGACCTGGAAGCAGCACTGTTCATGCTGACCGGGGCGGTCGTCGGGCGCGGCAAGTTCGACCCGGGAAGCATTCCGCCCGGGTACCCGGAACGGGTGGTGGTGGAGCTGTTGCGAGGCCTGGCAGCACCGCCGTCCACCTCGGAACTCCCGGCCCCGTGAGCCCGGCCGGCCCCGTGTGCCCGGCCGGCCCTGCGTGCCCGGCCGGCCGTGTCGCACCCGTCAGCCTCATCGGCCGGAGGGGCCTCAGCCCCGCAGCAGGCCCTTCCGGATGAGCGGCGCCGGTCCCGTGTGCCCGGCCGGCCCCGTGTGCCCGGCCGGCCCTG
>JAIRTY010000500.1 GCA_031254715.1 Nocardiopsaceae bacterium
CGCGCTGCTGGACTGGCTTCGCGCCGGAGAGGGACCTGGTTCCGGGCAGGGAGGCCGGTCCCGCCGTGCCGGGCGGCGCGGGCGGCCCGCGCAGCAGGAGCCCCCGGTGCAGGTCATCGAGACCGGGGCCGGGCTGGACTGTGCCGGCACCGGCCCGGGTGCTGACCTGGGTCCCCGCGCGGGCGCGGGCACAGGCGTGCCCGGCGGCTCGGGCACGGGCGCTGGCCCCCTGATTGCGGGAACGGGTCCGCGCGCGCCGGCGGGTTCCGGTCCCGGCGCGCCGGCCGCCCCCGGGCAGGGGACGCCGGCGGCACCGGTTCCCGGCAAGAGCCCGGCGGGGCGGCCGGACCTGGCCGACGTGCTCGGCCAGCCGGCCGCGCGGCGGGCAGCCGAGATCTGCGCGGCCGGCGGCCACCACCTGCTGCTGCTCGGGCCGCCGGGCGCGGGCAAGACAATGCTGGCTGAGCGGATCCCGGGGATCCTGCCGCCCTTGAGCAGGGCCGCCGCGCTCGAGGTCACCTCGATTCACTCGGTTGCCGGGGCACTTCCGGCCGGGCGGCCGCTGATCACCGGGCCGCCGTTCTGCGCCCCGCATCACACGGCCACGAAGGCGGCCATCGTGGGCGGCGGCAGTGGTGTCATCCGGCCGGGCGCTGCCTCGCTCGCGCACCGCGGCTGCCTGTTCCTGGATGAGGCGCCCGAGTTCGGCCGGGACGTCCTCGACGCGCTGCGCCAACCGCTGGAGTCAGGGGAGGTCGTGGTGGCCCGGTCAGGGGTCACCGCCAGCTTCCCGGCCCGCTTCACCCTGGTCATGGCGGCGAATCCGTGCCCCTGCGGAGGCGGGCCGCCGCCGCGGTCGGCCTGCACCTGCTCCCCGGCGGTGCGGCGCCGTTACCTCGCGCGGCTATCCGGCCCGCTGCTTGACCGGGTTGACCTCAAGGCCGAGTTCTTCCCCGTCACCCGCCGCGAGCTGCTCAGTGACCGGGGCTTCGCCGAGCCGAGCCAGGTGGTCGCGGAGCGGGTGGCGGCGGCCCGCGGCCGTGCCGCCGCCCGGCTGCGCGACACCCCCTGGCAGGCCAACGCCGAGATCCCCGGCAGCGAGCTGCGGCGCGGCTTCCCGCCAGCGCCAGGCGCTCTCGCGCCGCTGGAACGGGCCATGGACCTGGGCGAGCTCAGCGCGCGGGGAGCCGACCGGGTGATCAGGGTGGCGTGGACACTGGCCGACCTGGCCGGGATCGCGCGGCCCACCGTCGCCGAGACCAGCTATGCGCTGGGCCTCTGGCTGGGGGTGGCCCGGTGACCGCCCGGCCAGGCCCGGACCGGGTGGCCCGGGCGGCGCTCACCAGCATTGCCGAGCCCGCGGACCCGGTCATGGCGGAGTTGCTGCGGCACTGCTCCCCGGCGGTGGTGATCGCCGCCCTGATCGCGGGAAAAGCGCTGCCCTGGCCCGCCGCCATGCCCGCCCTGGAGCGGGCACGGCAGCGCTGGAGCGCCCGGCTCGGCGAGGCACCCACGGCGGACAGGCTCGACGCGTGGCAGCGAGACGGCCTCCGGTTCATTTGTCCCGGCGATCCGGAGTGGCCCGGCCAACTGGACCTGCTGGGCCCGGCGCGGCCGTGGGGGCTGTGGCTGCGGGGCAACGCCGACCTGCGCTTCGCCTGCCTTCGCTCGGTGTCGATCGTGGGCACCCGCGCCGCCACCGCCTACGGCCAGCACGTCTGCGGCGAGATGGCGGCTGCACTGGCCGAGCGGGACTGGGCCGTGGTGTCGGGCGGTGCCTACGGAATCGACAGCCGGGCGCATCAGGGGGCGCTGGCGGCTGAAGGCATCACGGTCGCCGTGCTGCCCGGCGGCGTGGACAAGCCGTACCCGCGCGGCCACCATGACCTGTTCCTGGCGATCGCCGCCGCAGGGGTCCTGGTGAGCGAGCTGCCGCCAGGCCGGACGCCGACCCGGCCGGGGTTCTTGGTGCGTAACCGGCTGATCGCCGCGCTCAGCCGCGGCACCGTGGTGGTGGAGGCCGCGCTGCGCAGCGGTGCCCTGAACACCGCCAGGCACGCCCGGGACCTGAACCGCCCGCTGATGGCCGTGCCCGGGCCGGTGACCTCCGCCCTGTCCGAGGGCTGCCACGAGATCATCCGGGAGTGGGGCGCCGTGTGCGTGACCTGCGCGGGCGACGTCATCGAGATGCTGGCCTTTCCCGGGGACGGCGGCCAGCCCGGCCCCGGCGGCCAGCCCGGCCCTGGCAGGCCTGCCGGCCCCGGTGGCCCGGCCAGCCTGTTCGGCCCGGTGCTGCCGCGAGACGCTCTCGACCCGGTGACCGCCCAGGTGCTTGAGGTCATTCCGGCCCGGCAGGGGCGGGGACCGGCCCGGATCGCGGTCACCGCCGGGGTTGACTTCGACACCGCCATGCGCTGCCTGGGAGAGCTCACAGCCGGGGGCTTCGTGGAGCGATGCGACCGGGGCTGGCGGCTACGGGCCGCCCGCAAGGGAGAGGGGGACGCCATGCGCTGACACGGTTCGGGGAGCACGGTTCGGGGAGCACCGCTTCTGGAGCATCGTTCGAGGAGCACCGTTTCCGGCACTCCTCGCACGAGCGCCATGTGCCGCTGAGCAGTCCCGCCGTCCTGGTGATGGCGGGAGAATGCCCGGCGGGCACGGCCGGGCCCAGCCTTCGTCGGCGTGCGGCTACTGTGAGCGGCGCTCGGTCAGGTTGGCGCCGGCGACCTGCGGGCGCGGTCGGCTGGCCGGCCTGCGGGGGTGATGAGCTGTTCGATGCCATCTAGGATGCAGCGCAGCCCGAACTCCCGGGGGTCGGTGCGCCGGCCGGGGGAGCCGAGGGCGGCGGTGATAGCCGGGAACGAGTCCCGGGCGGCGTTGATGAACGGGGCGAGGCCCGGATCGAGGCGGCCCGCCGGTGTCCATGGCTGGGTGCCGGCTGCCGCTGCGGAATAGGTGTTCCGGATGTGGCCGCTGAGCAGGCTGACGGCGCTCATCCGCTGGCTGCCGGAGAGCGGGGTGGCGTCGAAGGCCGAGAGGCCGGCTTCGGTCCAGCCGGTCTCGTTGGGGCCGATGGCCCGGGACCCGGTGGTGACGCCGGGCAGCCAGGGGTGACGGTCCCAGGTTGCCCACATCAGCTGTGTCCAGGTGCGGGCGCGCCGGCGCCAGCCGCCGCGCACCGATCGCATGTCGGGCGGCGGGCCGATCGCGGTCTCGACCATGATCGCGAGCAACTCGCTCTTGCCGGGAACGTAGCGGTACAGTGCCATCTTCGTGTAGCCGAGTTCGGATGCGACCCGCTGCATGGAAACCGTCGCGATGCCGCCCCTATCGGCCAGCCGGACGGCCGTGTCGGCGACCTGGGCGAGCGTGAACGCGGGCCGCGGGCCCCGCTGTGACGGCTCGTGCGGTCCCCACAGCAGTTCCGGGGAGGCCGCCACCTCACTCGGGCCGGCCGAGTTCTCCATCCGCTCGCCTCCTTGCGCTTGCGCCGCTTGCCGCTCTGTGTCTAGGATACACAGTATCCGAGGGATACAGTGGCTTCGGGATACAGTGGCCGTCGCCTACAGCTTACCCCGCCCGGCCGTTCCCAGCTCACGAGGAGGAGGCGTTCCGTGGGAAAGATCGTGAACCCGACCTTCGCCGGCCTTGACGTCTTGCGAGACGATCTGGCCGGAGCGGTGGCCAAGCTCAAGGAGGCGACCTTCCGCTCGGGACTTGTCATCCTCAGCCAGCAGGCCAGCTAGCCAGGCGCCGGGGCGCCTTTCGCAAGGAGGACAACGTCATGGACTACCACGGCCTGATCAAGCGTTTCGATCTGCCCGGCGACTGGCTGCCGCCCACAGAGCTGGCATACGACGACATCCGTGCCCGGCCGCTTGCCCGCGCCGACCTGGACAACGACGTGCGGGCCATCAATGCCAGCCTCGATCTCATCCGCCGGACCAGGGGCGGTCGCTGGCCGACCGGACCTGTCACCGCCGATTTCAACTACGTCGATGTGGTCTGGCACGAGTGCGAGTTCCGCGAACGCGACTCGTTCACCTACGCCATTTGCGATGCCGGCGGCCAGTACCTCGGAAACTGCTACCTGTACCCGGTGGGCAGCCGGACCCCGCTCACCGAGGAGTTGCTCACCAACGACGTCGACGTGAGCTGGTGGGTCACGCCCAGTGCGTACGAGCGCGGCTATTACGTCAAGCTGTACGCCGCTGTCCGGCACTGGCTCGACACGGAGTTCCCGTTCACGGCAGCCCACTACTCCAACGCCGAGATCCCGGGCCGGGAAACGCACGGCCGCTGAATCAGGTGGTATCGACCGGAGACGGCCAGGGCACGGGAGCGGTGAGGAGGCGATCGGTGATGAACGGAGAGGCCCTGATCGAGGCGTATCAGCGGTTCTACCCCACCGGGCCGGAGTGGGGCGAAGACCGGCTGACCAATCACGGCCCGATGGCGGCCGAGGTGCTGGTCCGCCGCGGACACGAAGCAGCGGTCGGCCGGTGGGTTGGGACCTACATCCGCCGGCTCGACGAGCTTCCGCCCGCAACGGACCCGATCTCCGAGGAAAGCTGGCGGGCCGCGTTGGGCGACGGGCGGCGGCTGGGTGACTGGAACGAGTTCTTCACCCGCCAGCTCGCTGAGCAGCCGTGGCAGGCTCTGCTGGCGACCTGGTGGCCGCGGCTGCTGCCGGGCATCGCGGCCGGTGCTACGCACGGAGTCATCAGGACCGGCCACGTGGTGCGGACGCTCCTCGCCGGCGAGGAGAATTCCGCGGCGCTCGGCGAACTCGGCCACGCGCTCGGGTTCTGGGCTGCCCGAGCCCGGCAGGTGCCGGCCGCCAGGGAGCCGTCGGGGCAACTGGAGCCGCAGGCAGCCCTGGACGCCGTGCCCCGGATCCCGGCGCAGCAGGGAGGTCTTGCAGACCGGCTTGGCCAGCTCGCCGGCACTCCTGGCTGGCAGGCGTCGCTGGCGGCGCTGCGGCCGGCGGCTGACCCGGCAGACGTCCCGGCCCGGCTGGCCGGCCTGGTGACCGTGGCAACCCTGCGCTATCTCAGCCACGGCCACGGCCAGCCGGTGCTGCTCGTGCACACGGCTACCGCGCCCAATGCGGTCCTGCATACCCTGCCCGCGCTGCCCTCGGAAATGTGGTCACCGAGCCTGGCCGCGGTCTGGGCCGCTGCCGCAGCGATCTTTTCCGGTTACGCGCCGGCCCGCGGCGCGCCGCCCGCTGAGCTGCCCGCACCGCCCGGGGGCAGCGACGTGATCGGGAACCTGGTGGACCGGGCGGTGGCCCACGCCGACGAGCACGTCATCAAGTTCACCGATACCGCGGCCGAGGTCTTCGACCGCACCGGTGATCCCGGGGCACTAGCCGCTGCTGCCCGCGCGGCCAGCCTCATCCCGCCCGGCGGGCAGTAGCAGGGGAGTCCTGGGACTGCTGGCCGCTCCGCTGAGCGGGAAGACCGGCTCAGCCGAACAATCAGAGAGGAAATGTCATGGGGACGATCCGCGTACACGAGTTCATCACGCTGGACGGCGTGATCGACGACCCGAAGTGGACCTTCGGGTACCCGTTCGATCAGAAAATGGGCGAGGCGATCGGCGCGCTCATGGGCAGTTGCTCGGCGCTCCTGCTGGGCCGGCGCACGTTCGAGGAGTTCGCCCCGGCGTGGTCGGGGAAGACCGCGGCCGAGGACCCGGGGGCGCCGTTCATGAACGACACCGCCAAGTACGTCGTGTCCGCCACGCTCCGCGACCCCGGCTGGGCGAACTCCACCGTGATCGGCGGCTATCGCCCCGATGCGATCGAACGGCTCAAGAATGAGATCGACGGGGGCATCTACGTCAGTGGCAGTGGCACCCTCGTGCGGGCGATGCTGGCAGACGGGCTGGTGGACGAGCTGCACCTGTTCGTCTACCCGCTCGCGCTCGGCAGCGGGAGCAGGCTGTTCGCCGAGGACGGGACGACGGCGAAGCTGACGCTGACCGGCTGCGAGAGCTACGACGGCGGCATCGTCCACCTGAGCTACCGCTCCGCGGCCGAGGGAGCCGGCGCGGGGGAGTGAGTGATACGGGCGGCACGGCCGGGCCATGCCGCCCGCATCACTGCGGCCAGGGCCGTGCCGGCAACACCAGTACGGAGGAGGAGGATCCGGTGAGCCAGCCGCCAGGCAGGTACGCGCAGGTCGATGGGCTAAACATGTACTACGAGGTGCACGGTTCCGGCCGTCCGCTGGTCCTGCTGCACGGGGCATTGTCATCGATCGAGACTTCGTTCGGCACCCTGCTGCCGGTGCTCGCGAGGGACCGCCAGGTGATCGCGGTGGAGCAGCAGGGCCATGGGCGGACCGCCGATGCCGGCCGCCCGCTGACGATCCCGCGGATGGCCGACGACACGGCGGCCCTGGTCCGCCAGCTGGG
>JAIRTY010000340.1 GCA_031254715.1 Nocardiopsaceae bacterium
CTGGCTGCTCGTCCTTACCGTCGCCGGAGCCACCGGCAGCCTTGCCCCCGGAGCCACCGGCCGCCTTCCCGCCGCCGGAGCCACCGGCCGCCTTCCCGCCGCCGGAGCCACCGGCCGCCTTCCCGCCGCCGGAGCCACCGGCCGCTTTGCCGCCGCCGGAGCCGTCGGCCGCCGCCTCCTGGCCGGCCTGGCCGTCGCCGCCGGTCGCGGTCCCCCGCCCGCTCTTGCGCCGGGACCCGCCGCCGCGCTGCCCGCCGGTTCCGCCGGAGCCGCCGGCCGGAGCGGCTGGCTCGTTGCCTGGTGCGGCGGCCGGAGGTGACGTGTCCGCGGGCGGCTGGAAGACCACCTGCGGCGGCTGGAAGCTGGCCTGCGGCACCCCTGGCGCCCCGCCGCTGCCGGCCGGGGCAGTCACCTCGGGCGTTCCGCCACCGGCCGCCGCGGCGGACGGCGGGGGGGACGTGAACGGGGCGGGCACTCCGGGAGACTGAGCGGGCTCAGCGGCCGGCTTTTTCGCGGCCCGGGTCCGGCCGGTGGCGGTCCGGCGGCGGCCGGTCCCGGCCGCCTCCTCGCCAGCCGCTCCGCCGACGGCCGCCTGCCCGGCCTCCTGGCCAGCCGCTTGGCCGGCCGCCTCCCTGCCAGCCGGCTGCTCGCCGGCCGCGGCACCCGGGCCGCTGCCGGGCGGGTCGCCGTCGGGACCGCCCCGGGGCTGGTCGCCGCCGGCACCGGCGTCGCCGGGCGTGCTTGATTTCGCTGGCGACTTCCGGGTACGCCGCGCAGGCGTCTTCCTGGCCGGCGGGCTGCCGGCGTCCGCGGCCGCTCCGGTCAGGCCGGCCTTGGCTGCGCCCTCAGGCCTTTCACCACTGGACTCGCTGTCGTTCAGCTCGCTCTCGAGCATGCGGGCAATCTCCCGTCAGGCTCCCGGGTGCGGGTCCCCGGCTGGGGTCCTCCGCTCCGCGCGGGAGCTGGTCGTACGCGCTCCTCCGGGCCGCGGCCGCTGGCATGTCCGGGGAGGTCGTTCCCCCCGGGTCCGCCTGCATGGAATCCGCTCCGGGACGCGTTGTCTCTTCCTGTTCCTGCGCCGCCGTGCCAGCTCGGGGGGACGAACCCCCCGTACCCCCCCGCGGGGGCACAGCTCGGGGGGACGATCCCCCCATGCCCCCGCGGGACGGCGGAGCGTGGCCGGCGCCTCCGGCAGCGACTTCACTGAGCGGGCCCTGCGTCACCCGGGCCACCACCGGTGGTGAGGCCGGCGCGAGGGCCGCGACCTTGCGAAGTGCCGCCAGTACGTCATCGGGTCGCACCGCAGGTACACCATGCCGAACGACCATGTGAAGCACCGAATTCCCGGCGCCGGGCGCGCTGCCGGCCTCCGGGCCTGCCGTCATCGAGGCCACAGCGGCCCGGGCGTCCATCCGCCGGACGCCCTTGTTCGTGAGGCGCTCGACCTCGGCCGAGCCGACGGCGAGGAAGGCCGCCACCGCGGCGGCGGCCTGGTCAGTCCTCACCCCCGGCAGAACCGCCTGCCAGTAGGACGCCTCCAGCTGGAGATCGTCCCGGGCGGCGGAACGCTCAGTAACCTCGATCACATCAATCCCGTCGGGCAGTGCCGCGTCGAGCCGGGCCTGGACCTCGGCAGCCGGGCACGGCTCGGTGAGCGAGAGTTCCAGGTACTCGGCCTCGCTCGCGGTCCCGGTCGGGGCCGCGCCAGCGTACGAGATCCTGGGGTGCGGCGTAAACCCGGCAGAAAGGGCTATCGGCAGCCCCGCCCTACGCACTCCCCGCTCCACAGCCCGCGCAATGTCCCTGTGGCTGGCAAAACGCATCCTGTTTCTCTTAGCGTACCGGACAAACAGGCGCTGGGTGACGGGCGGTGTCCGGTTACCGCCGGGCGGGGCTGGCGGCGCCACCTACGGCCCGTTCCCTGCTGCCGCCTCGGGGGGACGACCCCCCAAGACCCCCCCGCCTCCGGCCACGGTGAGCGGCAGCAGCTTCCTGCCGGTGGGACCGGTCTGGATCTCGGTGCCCAGGGACGGGCACACGCCGCAGTCGTAGCAGGGCGTCCACCGGCAGTCGTCCACCTCCGCCGCCCCCGCCGGGTCCACCGAGTCCTGCCAGTCCTGCCACAGCCAGTCCCGGTCGAGGCCGGCATCGAGGTGGTCCCACGGCAGTACCTCGTCGTACTCCCGTTCCCTGGTGGTGTACCAATCCAGGTCCACCGGCTCGTCCGCCAGTGCCTCCGCCGCGCACCGCTGCCACCGCTCGAACGAGAAGTGCTCGCTCCAGCCGTCGAACCGGGCGCCGTCGGCCCAGGCCGCCCTGATCACCTTGCCGACCCGGCGGTCACCGCGGGACAGCAGGCCCTCGATGATCGAGGGCTGGCCGTCGTGGTAGCGGTAGCCGATCGCCCGGCCGTACCCGGGCACCGACCGCAGCGCCGAGCTGAGCTTGCGGAGCCTGGCGTCCACCGTCTCGTGGCCGCACTGGGCCGCCCACTGGAACGGGGTGTGCGGCTTGGGGACGAACGCCCCGATCGAGACCGTGCACCGGATGTCGCGGCGGCCGCTGGCCTTCCGGCCGGCCTCGATCACCCGCCGGGCCATGGCCGCGATCGCCAGCACGTCCTCGTCGGTCTCGGTCGGCAGCCCGCACATGAAGTACAGCTTCACCTGCCGCCAGCCGCTGGCGTAGGCGGTGGTGACCGTCCGGATCAGGTCCTCCTCGGTGACCATCTTGTTGATCACCTTGCGCATCCGCTCGGAGCCGCCCTCGGGAGCGAACGTCAGGCCGCTGCGGCGGCCGTTCCGGCTGAGCTCGTCCGCCAGCGTCACGTTGAACGCGTCAACGCGGGTGGACGGCAGCGACAGGCCGGTGCCGGTGCCCTGGTACCGGTCGGCGAGACCGGTCGCGATGTCGTTGATCTCGCTGTGGTCGGCGCTGGACAGCGACAGCAGGCCAACCTCGTCGAAGCCGCTCGCCGTGAGCCCCTGCTCCACCATGTCGCCGATGGTGGTGATGCTCCGCTCCCGCACCGGCCGGGTGATCATGCCCGCCTGACAGAACCGGCAGCCGCGGGTGCAGCCACGGAAGATCTCC
>JAIRTY010000639.1 GCA_031254715.1 Nocardiopsaceae bacterium
CTCGTGGTCCGCGCTGCCCTCACCGGTGGCCTCACGCAATTCCGGCGTCGTCAGCTTGGCGAAGTAGGCCCGCAGGTCCCGGCTCAGCTGGAGCTGCTCAGCCGTGCAATCCAGGAACATGCGGGTCTCGTCCTCTCGCGGCGGCTGCCCCGGCAGCGGCGTCCGGCAGCAGGTTGCGCCAAGCCTACCAAGCAAGCGCTTGGCCGGACAGCGTGCGGGCGGCCGTACTGGTCAAGGAAGACCGCGTAACGCGCTCAGCCCGGGAACCGCCCCGCAATGCAGGCGGGGCCGGCGCTGACCGCCGCGGCCGCAATAAGACGGGCGGTTAACCGCGTCGGGCCATCCCTCTGAGCTTGTCGTATGCGCAACATGAATAATATTATTCACAGTATGGCTTCCTCGCCGGACGCGCTGCTCCCGATCCTCCGCTCACCGCGTCAGGGAGAACTGCTCGCGTGGCTGTTCCTGGACCCTGACGAGGGCGAGTACTCAACTAGCGACCTCGCTCGCCGACTCGGGGTCTCGCAGCCGACTATAAGCCGCGAGGCGGACCGCCTCGCGGCCAGCGGCCTGATCACCGAGCGGCGGTATGGCAGGCTCCGCCTGCTACGCGCGAACATGGACACGCCGATCGCGCGTCCTCTCACTGATCTTCTCGCCGTCAGCTACGGGCCGCTGCCGGTTCTAGCCGGCAGGCTCGCGCCAATTCATGGCATCGAGCACGCCTTCATCTACGGATCATGGGCCGCACGCCATCAGGGCGAGCCTGGCCCGGTCCCGCGCGATGTGGACGTACTGGTGGTCGGCGACGCCGACATCGGGGAACTGTACGACGCGGCGCAGGATGCCGAGAGGATCCTCCGCCGCGAGGTGAACGTCCGCCAGGTGTCCCCGGAAGCCTGGGCGCATGAGCGTGCCGCCTTCCTGGAAACTGTGCGCTCCCGGCCGCTAACTGAGATCCCGCTGCAGCGGGAGACTGCGCGATGAGGTGGAACCAAGGCCGCGAGGTGATCTCCGACATGCTCCGGGATCGCACCGTGGACAGGGTCACCGCTAGCCGCGAGCACGCCGATGAGATGCTCGCCCAAGCCCGCGCCCATGTCGAAACTGCGCGGCGTGAAGCCTCGCGCGACGCCATCGGGGCATATCAGCTCCTCTACGACGGCGCGCGGAAGGCGCTTGCGGCCATCCTGGAGAACCAGGGGCTTCGCGCGAAGAGCCGCGGCGGCCACATCGCCGTCCTCGACGCAGCACGCGCCCAGCTCGACCCGCCGATGGGGGACGTCATCCGGCGATTCGGCGCGATGCGCAGGCGCCGCAACGACGTCGAGTACCCAGACGTCGCCACCAAACCCGTCGACGCCGAGGAAGTCAACGCCGCGATTCCTCACGCGCAGGCGATTATCGACCTGGCTGACCGTGTGCTTGACCAGATGAGCCCGTTCTGAGGGCACTGGTCCCCTAGCGTTTACGGTGTCGGCGGCTGGCTGGCGGGACAGCCGGCCCGCATGTCCGCGCACGTCTGCTGCGTTCCCGTCGCCGGGTTATGCAGCGAGAACTCCGAGTAGTAGTAGAACGACAGCGAATCGGGGATCGAGATGCCGTCGATCCGGTACGGGACGTTCCCGGCCTCCGGGTTCGCCGGGTCGGCCGCCGCCCCTGCCGGGCTGTAGGTGCCCGCGCCGATCGATACCGTGCCCGCGCTGTTACGGTCGGGGCTCGGATCGTACGACGAAAGGCTGGTCAGGCGGCTGAAGGCCGCGTTCCCGGTGTAGGGGTCCTGGCCGCCGCGCAGGTAATCGTCGAGCCATGCCAGCGTGTAGTAGAAGGCGAAACGCTCGGCCAGTTCGCTGGCGGGCAGCAGGTAGGGCACATAGGAGTAGGTGAGATGGGTGGCGCCGCGGAAGGCGACGATCTCCGAGTCGAGCCCGGCCTTCACCAGCTGCTGGTACCCGGCGTCCTTGGCGTTGGGATCGGGGACCGAGGTCTGCGGCTGAGGGTTGAACAGGTAGTCGTTGGTCAGCGCCAGGGCCGGCCGGGACACGGTGCCGTGCTGGTAGGCGGCCGGGTTCTGGAATCTGGCCGGGACGACCACGTTCTGCCGGCACTGTCCCGGGGCGATCGCCGAGAGGTCGTCCCAGGCCACGATGGTCTTGACTCGGGAGTCGCACTGACCGGCCCAGCTCACCCCGGCGGCGCCGAGCGAGTGGCCGGCGACGGCGATCTCACCGGTGTCGAGGTCGCCGTAGCCGGGATTGGATGCCGAGTCGAACCAGTTCAGCGAGTCCTCGGCGCCCTGGTAGAAGTTGTAGTTCTGCTGGTAGGGAACCCCGGGGCAGGAGCTGGGCGTGCAGCTGCCGGGCAGCAGGTCTGAGTCACCCTGCCCCTGGACGTCATAGGTCAGGACCTCGTAGCCGTACTGGGCGAGGCCCTCGGCGGCCCAGTAGTAGAGGTTCTCGTAGCCCTGGACCGAACCGTCGGTGATGACCACCCCCGGGTACCCGCCCGCGGGCTTGGAGTCTTTGGTGGGGTTGGGCAGCCAGAGGTGACCGCGAAGCTGGGCGCCGTCGGCCGCTTTGAAGTTGACCTCCTGGACGCTCCCGCCAGTCAGTGACTCCCAGCGGGAAATCGTCCGGAACGCATCGGCGGCCTGAGACCCGGGGACGAGGGTGCTCAGCCCGCCGTGAATGTGGCCGGGACCGTCGCTGATCTGCTGGAACGCCTGGTCGATCCACAGCTGGTCGCCGCTGACGGCGTTGGCGTAGCCGTAGGAGGGATTCGTGTACTGGTCGCGCAGCCGCAGCGTCGCGCAGTACTGGTTCTCCGTGTCACGCTGACGCCACGCCGGGCTGGTCGGGACGCCCTGGCTGTTCGCGTCCGGCGCGGGGTTTCCCGCTGGTGCCAGGCACTGGTAATCGACGCCGGCCGGCGGAGCTTGCAAACGCGCCGGGAGGTTCTGGGCGTAGTACCCCACCTCGGCTTTGGCGAAGCTCTGCGGTGTCTGCGCCCCGCCCGATGCTAATGACGGCGGGACCGCAGAAGCCAGGACCAGGCCCGCTCCCCCTGACAACGCGATGAGGCCGGCGAGTGCGCGCGCCGCTTTCCGGCCGACGGGGAAGCCGCCCATCTTCGCTCCTTTCCGCCGCGGCGG
>JAIRTY010000760.1 GCA_031254715.1 Nocardiopsaceae bacterium
CGTGTGCTCTTCCGATCTCGCCGCGTACAGGTGGTAGAGCGGGTTCCACGCGGTGAGTGTGTAGGCGACATAGTAGGGGGCCACGCCGGCGGCTACCTGCCCGTTGAATATGCCGGGCAGCTGTGCGCCGGCCAGGTCATAGGGGCCGGAGACCGGGGCGAGTGCGCGCAGCCGGAAGGCGGGCACGACGCCGTGCTGCAGTGCCCGGCCGGCCGCCATCGCGGCCGAGCCGCCTTCGGAGAATCCGGTGACCAGCACGCCGGGCGCAAGTTTGTCCCCGCGGGAGCGGGCGATCTGCTGCGTGGCCCGGAGCAGATCGAGCGAGGCGGTCGTCTCGGATTTGGCCACCATGTATTCGGGCCGGCCGGGCCCGGCCCCCAGTCCTGGGTAGTCGGGCTCGGCCACAGCGAACCCGGCAGAGGCGAACAGTTCGGCCGACCAGCGGCCTTCCAGCCCGTCCCGGCTGGCGTCGAGCCCGAAAGAGGAAGGAACCCCGGGCTTGAAGGCCGTGGTGCCGTGGCCGTAGTCCACGACCTGCAGCTGCCGGGGGCCGTCGGCCGGGAAGGCAACCAGGCCGCTGGCGCTCGTGGGCAGGCCGACAGCGTTCACGGTGCGGTACCGCACCCGGTAGGCGACGATGCCGTACCGGACGGCGCGCGCCCCGAGCGCTGGGTCGCGGGGGCCAAGGCGCGCCAGGCGCAGTTCGGCGGCTACATCCGGTTCTGGGATCTTGGCGATCGAGCTAGCACTGATCAGCACGCTAGCGTGCGTGGCCGACGTCGCCTGGCTTCGTACCGGGGCGGCACGAGGGGCGGGCCCGCAGGCGCTGAGAGCCGCCAGCGGGAGCAGCGCGAGGGCTGCGGCGGCCAGCGCGCCAGCGCAGCGGAAGGTCCTGGCCGCATGCGGGAACATCCTGCGGTTGCCGGGGGTGACAGCAGGATCGTGGTCGTGAGTCATGACGGGCTCCATGAGGTCGCGAACAGGCCGGCGTCGTTCACTGGACTTGCCAGCGACGCTAGGAAGCGGCGGCGGCTCCCTGACATACGGTTAGGCGGCGTCTTCGGTAGATCTAGGTACACCGGCGGGCTGGGGGTGCAGCGCCACTGCGCTGCTTGTCTGTGACAGGCAGACTGAGCGGGTAAGCGCTCGAAGGAGGGCCGGTGATGAGCGGTATGCCTAGCACCGGGTCGGTCCGGCCCGGCGGGCCGGCCTTGTGGCTGGGCACCGGGATTGCCTCGTCGGCTCGCGGGATCGCGCTGACGGGGATGATGCTGGCGGAGGCCGGGCTGTTGCTGGCGCTCGCCTTCGCGGTGACCTTCGCCGCGCTCGGTTTTGGCCTGTTCCTGGTGCCTGGCATCCTGCTGGGCATGCGCGGGCTGGCCAAGGTGGTCCGTCAGAAGGCCGGCGCCTGGTGCGCCGTGGACATCGCCGTCCCCTACCGGCCCCCGCCGGTATCAGGCGCTGGGGAAGCTGTCGGCTTCTGGCGGCGGTTCGGCTGGCTGCTGACCGACCAGGCGACCTGGCGGGACTTGCTGTGGATGACGCTGGACCCGTTGGCCGGATGGGTGCTGACCCTGGCCCCGGCTGGACTGATGCTCTTCGGGCTGGAGGGAATCGTCATGCCGGCCATCTGGAAGCCCATCGTGGCCGGGGGCGGCAACAACTGGTATGCGCTCATCCACGTCACCAGCGCGCCCATGGCCTGGCTATCGGTCCCGCTCGGTGCGGCAAGCGTAGCGCTCGGCCTCTGGGCCGGGCCGGCGTTACTGCGGGTATACGGCCGCTGGGCCCGCTGGCTGCTGGCACCAGCCCGGCAGGCCCAGCTGGCGCTGCGGGTACGCCAGCTGGCCCGGACCCGGGCCGAGGCCGTGGGCGCTGGCGCCGCGGAGATGCACCGGATCGAACGCGACTTGCACGACGGTGCGCAAGCGCGGCTGGTGGCCATGGGCATGACCCTGGACGCCGCGGGGCAGATGCTCGATGACAACCCGGCGGCTGCGCGGGCGCTGCTGGCCGAGGCCCGCGACTCCTCGGCACGTGCACTTGCGGAGCTGCGCGACCTGGTCCGGGGCATCTACCCGCCAGTGCTGGCCGACCGCGGGCTGACGGCGGCCGTCCGGGCACTTGCCCTGGACACCGCCCCGCGAACGAAGGTCACCGGCGAGCTGCCCGGCCGCCCCCCGCCGCCGGTCGAATCCGCCGCCTACTTCGCCACCAGCGAACTGCTCGCCAACGTGTCCAAGCACGCCAGGGCGCGCGGGGCCCGGATCGACATCGGGTATGACCATGGCCTGCTGCGGGTTGGGGTCACCGACGACGGCCGAGGCGGCGCCGACCCGGCGCGCGGCAGCGGGCTGCGCGGAATCGAGCGGCGGCTCGCCGCGTTCGACGGCATACTCGCCATCAGCAGCCCGGCGGGCGGCCCGACGATCGCGTCAATGGAGATTCCGTGCGAGTTGTCATCGCCGAAGACCTTTTCCTGCTGAGAGACGGCTTGACCCGCATGCTCGAGGCTCAC
>JAIRTY010000772.1 GCA_031254715.1 Nocardiopsaceae bacterium
GTGGCCGAACAGCGCGACCGGGCTGCTGCCCGGCTGCTGCGCCAGGACCAGGAAAGGGCTGGCGATGAACGCCACGGCCAGCGGCGCGGCGAGCAGCGTCGTGACCGCCAGGGCAGGCACGACGGTGGCGAGCAGGCAGGCATAGCCGGTCTGGCGCCACGCCGCCGGGTCCCTGTATCGGGCCCGCAGCCACGGCACCGCCCCGCCTGCTGCATTCTCCCGGCCGGCCCAGGATCCCGGCTGCTGGCGGTCGGCCAGGTGCAGTCGCCTGCGGGCCAAGGACGCTACCGGCACCGCGATCAGCGGGCTGGTAGCGGCGATCAGCACTGCCCCGAGCAGGACCAGCAGCACCACTGCGCCCGCCGGGTAGCCGCCCGCCACCAGCACGAGCCAGGGCACCGCCGGGACCGCCATCAAGGCCCCGGCCACGATCGCCACCGGCACGGTGGCGATCAGGTAGCCCGCGGACCGCCACGGCCAGCTACTGATCAGCAGCCGGCGCCAGGCGAGCGCTTCCAGCGCGGTCTGCGGCCTGTGCACGCTCCTCACGGTAGCCCGCGCCGGGAGCGATGCCGATGAGGCTGACAGTAGCCGCCAGGTATGCCTAGCCCTACCCCCGCTCCGGTGACTGAGCCTAGTGACGTGCCTTCGGCCCGATGGTTGCCTGATATCCGCCCGGCGGGCGCAGAGCATGCCGGACGTCGAGGTCACGCCGTGATCCAGGGGAAGCGCGGCGAAACGCGGCAGGCAGCGACAGGGAAGGCCGACGGCATCATGACACTGGAACTGTTCAGCAGCGCCCGGACACGGATCCGGCCGCAGGTAGCGGCGTTCACGGCGGTGTGCGGTGCGGCGACCGCGATCGGAAGCCTGCTGACCTGGGTGAGCGCTCGCGGGGCGCGTCCTGAGATGGGGATGTTGCACACCTCGCTGGCGCGGATGCTCGTTTACGCCTTCGCCGTGGGCTCGTTCTGGAGTTCGGTTGCTTTCGCCGTGATCATCCTCGGCGTGGCGATGGTGGCCGGCGCGCTGGCAGGCGTGCGGACGCTCACCGTGCTCGCCGGGCTGCTCGCACTCGCAGCCTCCGGGATGTGGTCCGGGCTGATAGTGCACCACTTCAACACGCCGGGCCTGCCGAACTCGCACTACCTCAACCCGGCGGACCTGCCCTGGGCGGACCTGCGCGTGGGCGCATGGCTGACGCTCACCGGCGCGGCGCTCGGGCTGGTGAGCGCGTTCTGGCTACGCCGGGCGGCCCGCCAGCCGGATTCGCGGAAGGCGTGAGCAAGTGCTTGAACTGGTGAATATCGCCAAGGTTTACCGGGACGGCGTGCGCGGCGTTGATGGCGCGACGTTGCGGCTCGGGCCGGGGCTGCTCGGCCTGCTCGGGCCCAACGGGGCAGGCAAGTCGTCGCTTATGCGGGTCGCCGCCACGGTGACCAGGCCGACCAGCGGCCAGGTCCTTTTCGAGGGCGTCGACGCGGTCGCGTGCCCGGACCCGCTGCGGCGCAACCTCGGTTACCTGCCGCAGGATTTCGGCGTGTACCCGCACCTGTCCGCGCGGGAGTTCCTGTCCTACCTGGCCGCCGTCAAGGGCATGCCAGCCAGGACCGCGCGAGCCAGGATCGGTGAGCTGCTCGACCTGCTGGACCTGTCCGGGGCGGGGAAGCGGCCGCTGGGCAAGTACTCAGGCGGGATGCTGCGCAGGGTGGGGATCGCCCAGGCCCTGCTGGCCGACCCGCGCGTGCTCATTGTGGACGAGCCCACCGCGGGCCTGGACCCGGAGCAGCGAGTGGTGTTCAGGAACCTGCTCGCCGACCTGGCCGGCGACCGGGTGGTGCTGCTGTCCACGCACATTGTCTCCGACGTCGAATCGGTGGCCGGCGACATCGTGATCATGGCGGGCGGCCGGCTGGTGCTGCGCGGCAGCCCGGAAGACCTGCTCGCCCGCGCCCGCGGCCAGGCCTGGGAGGTGACCGTCCCGCCCGGCGATCTGCCGCAGCTTCGGGACCGCTACCCGGTGAGCAAGATGGTCCGCACCGCGGCCGGGGTGCAGGTCCGGATGCTGGCGCCAGCCGCGCCGACCGCGGGCGCGGCCCCGGTCATGCCGGATCTTGAGGACGCCTACCTCACGATCGTCCACGGCGCTTCGCCGCGCGAAGGCACCGGAGCGCGGCAGTGAGCGCGGTGCCGGCTCAGCGAACGCCCGCCGGGACGGAGGCCCGGGACGCGGTGCCGGGAGCCCGCGCCAGGGTACTGGCGGCGCTGGCGGTAGCAGACTTCCGGGAACGCACCAGACGGCCCGCCTACCTGGTCACGCTCGCGGTCGCGGTCGTGCTCGGCTACCTGGCGCTGCCGCCGGCGTCTTCTCATTACGTGATCATGAACGCAGGCGGGTACCGGGGCGTCTACAACAGCTCCTGGGCCGGCACGGCAACCGCGCTGGCCGGGACGCTGTGGCTCATGGGCGGCGGCTTCTACGTCGTGCGCAGCGCCGTCGCCCGCGACCAGCAGACCGGCGTCGGCCAGATCCTGGCCGCCACCCCGCTGCGTA
>JAIRTY010000832.1 GCA_031254715.1 Nocardiopsaceae bacterium
CGGTCCCGCCGTCCCCGTCCCGCGCTTCCCGTCCCGCGCTCCCGTCGCTTCCCGCGGCCGCGTCGCTTCCCGCGGGGCCTTCCCCTCCCGCCGCCCCGTTGCCCTCGGCCGGGGCGGCGAGGCTGAGCTCGCGGACGATGTCGCGGACGGCGGTGCGGCGGGCGAGCCGGTCGTGCGACCGCTTCTGGAACGGCAGACCGGCCCGGGTGAGCGCCTGTCCCAGCGCGGCCGCCTGCGCGTCGGTTCGGTACAGCACCGCGATGCCGGCCAGTGCCAGCCCGCTGACGCCGTGCCCGTCCGCGCGCCGGGTGTCAAGCGAGTGGAACGACGCCCCGCCCAGCAGCCGGTCGATGGTCTCGGCGATCCATGCGCCCTCGGCCTCCTCGTCGGCCGCCTGGTGCAGCGTGATCCGTCCCGGCAGCTCCCGGTCAGCCGGCCGCGCCGGGTGCAGGGCGCGGTCCGGGACCAGCGTGGCCGGGGCAACCGCCTGCAGCGCGCTTGCCACGATGGCGGGCGAGGAGCGGTAGTTCCGGGTCAGCTGGACCGTGGCCGCCTCCGGGTAGTCGCGGCCGAAGCTCAGGAAGAAGCCAACATCAGCCCCCCGGAATCCGTAGATCGCCTGGTCCGGATCTCCAATCGCGGTCAGCCCCCGGCCGTTCCCGGCCAGCAGCCGCAGCAGCTCGTACTGCCGGGCGTCGACGTCCTGGTACTCGTCCACGCAGATCTGCTGCCAGCGCTGGCGGTGCCGCTCCGCCAGCACCGGGTCGTCCCGCAGCAGCTCGACCGGAAGTTCGAGCAGCCCGTCGAAGTCGACCAGGTCGCGGCCGGCCAGCGCGGCGCGTAGCAGCTCCCGCTGCTGCGGGTCGCCGGCCGCCAGCAGGCGCGCCCCCGCCCGCTCCGAGCCCGCGACCTCGGCCGCCACTGCGCGGACGGCCTCCTCGCCGGCCACGCCGAACCCGGCGGACAGGCCGGCCCGGGCATGACACTCGCGCAGGATCAGCAGGCCCAGCCCGTGGAAGGTCGTGATCACCGGCTGCCGCCGCCGGCGCGGCAGCAGCGCCGCCACCCGGCCGGCCAGTTCCTGCGCCGCCCGCCGGGTGAAGGTGATCGCCAGGCAGCGGTCCGGGCGCACGCCCTGCTCGGTCACTGCGGCCGCGATCCGGTACGCCAGGGTCCGTGTCTTCCCGGTGCCCGGCCCGGCGATGATCATCAGCGGCCCGGGGGCGGCGGCCGCCGCCCGCTGGTCCGGATCCAGGCCCGCCGTCTGCGCCGCGTCCGCGGCCCCGTACCGTTCGCGACCGCCCGCTTCATCTCGAACGGAAGCCGTCCGAGGCTGAGGTGCGTCCGCGACCGGGGCGCCGGCGTCCGGGCGCTGGCTCGCCGGCGTTGCGGAGCCGGCTGGGCCCGCGTCGTGGTCAGCTGCCCGCGCGCGCGGGAGGTCGAACAGCGGGGCGGCGGGGTCCAGTTCGCCGGGGCGGAAGACCTGGATAACCCCGTACTCGCCGTCATATCCGGCCTGCTTGGTCACCTCCCCGCGGCGCAGCCTCGCCACCGCCTCGCCGAGCAGGCTGCCCCCCGTGCGGGCCACGTCCGCGACGGGGACGTCGCGGAGGATCGCAAGCTCCGGGCCGAGCGCCGCGACCAGCCGGGTGACTTCGGCCGCCACCCGCTTGCTCTTCGCGCCGACCGACAAGATCTCTCCGACCAGTGCGGGAAGGGCAACCAGGTTGGTGAAATCGGCGGCTGCCGCAGGGCGGTACCCAGCCGGGCGGTCGGCAAGCTCGGCGACCCGGTGCAGCACCCCGATCGTCAGCGGCTTTCCGCACTCCGGGCAGTTCCCGCCATAGGCTCGGGTCCCCGCGGGCTCACAGCAGATTCCGCATCTTCGGTGCCCGTCGAGGTGGTACCGCCCGCCTTCCGGGAAGAAGTTGATGGTGCCGGCCAGACCGTTTCCTGTGCGTAGCGCCTCGGCCATCGCAAAGTAGTCAAGTTCCGTGCTGAAGGTCGTCGCTTCCCGGCCCAGCATGGGCGGTGAATGGGCGTCCGAGTTGCTCACCAGCCGGTATCCATCCAGCGCCGAGCACATCCAGTTCATCGGCGGATCGGAGGAGAGCCCGGTCTCCGCCGCGAACACGTGCGGCGCCAGATCGCCGTAACAGGCGGCGATGGTGTCAAACCCGGATTTTGACCCGAGCACGGCGAACCAGGGCGTCCAGATATGCGCTGGTATGAGGAAGCATCCAGGGCCGCCGTCGAGGGTGATCTCGAGCAGGTGTCGTGAATCCAGGCCGAGGATGGGGCGGCCATCGGATGCCAGGTTGCCGACCTTCGCCAAGGCAGCCGTGATGCGATCGGCGGCATCGAAACCGGGCGCATACAGCAAGTGATGAACTTTCCTGGTCCGGTCGCCGCGCCGGTAGATCGTGGAGATCTCGGCGGACAGCAGGAAACGCACTTCCCGGCGGCAGGCCGGCGGCGAAGAGCGGACCACGCGGTCCTCGATCTCAGGCCGCAGCCGTAGCAGGCCGGGCTCGGCCGGCACGAGCGACTCGGCCAGTTCGGCGGCCCAGGCGGGATGCGTAAAGTCGCCGGTGCCGACCACGGTGACGCCTTTCCGCAGCGCCCACCAGGCAAGATTGGCCAGGTCGCCGTCCTTGCTGCAAGCCCGGGAGAATCTGGAATGCAGGTGCAGGTCGGCATGGAACACGCCGCCCGATACTGCCACCTGCCGGGGCCGCCAGCCCGGTGATTCGCAACCGGCCCGATGTCCCCCGGCGCCGCGGCAAGGTCCGGGGGGCGGCGCCGGCCCGGTCGCCGGCATGGGCAACAATGCAAG
>JAIRTY010000042.1 GCA_031254715.1 Nocardiopsaceae bacterium
CACTGACGCTGTCGCCAACGACGGCGCGGCCGGTGCTTTAAGCGGCCGGCCCGGCCCGTCCCGGGAGCGCGTGAGCGGATCGTAGCCGTGCCGAGCGGCGGCTGGCAGACTCGGCGGCATGGGTCTAGCTGAGGAAGCGGTATCTCCCCCGCGCGCCCGCGCCGGCAACGTCGTCGACAACCTTCACGGCGAGCAGGTCCCCGACCCGTACCGGGGGCTGGAGGACAGCGCGGATCCGGAGACCAAGTCGTGGGTGACGGCGCAGCACGCGTTCACCGAGTCAGTGCTGGCCACGGCGCCTGCGCGGGAGGAGATCCGGGCCCAGCTCACGCAGCGCTGGGATTACCCGAGATCGGGGGTGCCGTTCGAGCGCGGGGGGCGGTGGTTCCAGGCCCGCAACGCCGGGCTGCAGAACCAGCCGGTCTGGTACGTCATGGACGGCCCCGGCGCCGAGGGCAGGGTCCTCATCGACCCGAACGAGCTGGCCCCCGACGGGACGGCCGCGGTGAGCGCGGTCAAGGTCAGCCCGGACGGCTCGCTGGCCGCCTACGCCATCGCCAGGTCGGGCTCGGACTGGCTGACCTGGCACGTGCGGGAGGTGGAGTCGGGTGCTGACCTGGGCGACACGCTGGAATGGTGCAAGTCAGCGGAAGCGGAATGGGCCAAGGACGGCTCCGGGTTCTACTACCCCGCGATGAAGCCGCCCCAGCCGGGCCAGGAATACCAGCAGGCGAGCCGGGACCGGCGGGTCTGCTTCCACCGGCCGGGCTCGGCCCAGAGCGACGACGAGCTCGTGTTCGCCCCGGACGACCCGGAGCTGTACCCGTCGGTCAAGGTCACCGCGGACGGCCGCTACCTCGTGCTGACGATCAGCAGGGGCATCAGCCCCGGAGCCGAGATACGGGTGCTCGAGCTGGCGCAGCCGGACGCGGGCTGGCGGATCCTGCTGCCCGACGAGGGAGTGCTGGCCGAGGTGGTCGCGGCCGAAGGCAGCACGTTCTACCTGCTCACCGACGACCAGGCCGACAACCGACGCATCGTCGCCGCCGGCCTGGAACAGCCGGAGCGCTCGCACTGGCGCGAGGTGATCCCGGCCGGGGAGGACACGCTGCTGGAGGCGCACCACTTCGGCGGCCGCCTGGTCTGTCACTACCTGCGGGACGCGTGCTCGCGGCTGCGGGTGTCGGAGCTGGATGGCACCGCGGTGCGGGACATCCCGGTGCCTGACCTGTCAACGCTGGCCGGCGGGCAGATCGAGCATGACGGGATCGAGGGATCAGCCGAGAGCGACCTCGTCCTCTTCCAGATGGTGTCGTTCACCGAGGCCGAGAGCCTGTGGTCGCACGACCTGCGCACGGGCGAGACGATGCTGCTGCGTGCGGCGCCCTGCTCGCTGGACCCGGCGCGGTTCGTGACCGAGCGGGTCAGCGTCACCTCGGCGGACGGGACGGTGCTGCCGATGTTCGTCACCCGCCGCCGTGACCTCCCGCGCGACGGAGAGGCCCCGGTGCTGCTGTACGCGTACGGCGGCGTGGGAATCTGCATCACCCCCTCGTTCTCGGTGGAGTGGGCGGTCTGGGTGGAACGGGGCGGCGTGCTGGCGGTGGGGTGCCTGCGCGGCGGCGGCGAGTATGGCCGGGCCTGGCACGACGCTGGCAGGCGGGCGAACAAGCAGAACGTCTTCGACGATTTCTGTGCCTGTGCGCGATGGCTGGCCGGCTCGGGCTGGTCCCGGCCGGGGCGCATCGCCATCAACGGCGGGTCCAACGGCGGCCTGCTGGTGGGCGCGTGCCTGACCCAGCACCCGGAGCTGTTCGGCGCGGCCGTGCCCGACGTCGGGGTGCTCGACATGCTCCGCTACGACCGCTTCACGGTCGGATTCCTGTGGCGGACCGAATACGGCAGCCCGGCCGAGCCCGCCGAGTACCAATGGCTGCGCCGGTACTCGCCGCTGCACAACGTGCGGCCGGCCCGCTACCCGCCGACGCTGATCAGGACCGGCGATCACGACGACCGGGTGGTCCCCGCGCACTCGTTCAAGTTCGCCGCCACCTTGCAGGCGGCACAGCAGGGAGACGCGCCGGTGCTGCTCCGGGTGGAAGAGTCGGCCGGCCACGGTCACGGGAAGCCGGTCGCGAAGGAGATCGCGAACGCCACCGACCTCATCGCCTTCCTGGAGGGCTGGCTCGGAACGGCGTGAGCCCCTCCCGGGCCCGGCCGCCCGGGAGGGCGTGAGCCCGTTGGCCTGACTCGCTGGGCGGTTGCGTGCCTCTTTACGTGCCTACCCGCGTGCCTTCCGCCCCGAGCTTGCAGGGCTTGGTCGAGCCCGCCCGGGACACCCCGGCGCACGGCAGCAGCCGGCCGGTGTCCGGGTAGTCACGGAACACATTGAGGATCACCTCGCAATCGCAGCAGCAGGCGCCCCTGGCGGCCAGCCGCCGCAGCAGCGCCTGCGCCCGGGGCGCCCGGAGGCTGCGCCAGCGCTCGGTCCAGCGATGGGTGTTGTCGCAGCCGAACTCCTCCAGCATGCGCAGCAGATAGCACCGCAGGCACTCCCGATCCCCCGGCTCGGTCAGGTCCCGCGAGAACGCCGCTAGCTGCTGCTCTATCTCGGTCACCACATCGGTCACGGCGGCTCCCTCCCGGCCGATTTATCCCTTCGGCCCGGTTGTACCGCTCGCCTCCGACAGTCACCCCCCGGCGCCCCCGCAGACGGCCCCGCGGCTCGTGCCCCCGCACACGGCACCCCGCGCCCCGGCCCACAGCACCCCGCCGCCCCCGCACAACGGCACCCCGCGGGCCGCGGCCCCGCGGCCCGAGCTCCCGGCCCCGCCGCCCCCGCACACGGCACCCCGCGGCTCGCGCCCCTCCGCCCGTACTCCACCGCGCCCGCTAACCGGCTCCGCGGCGACTTGTCATCCATTCCAGTCATGGAAACCGGACAAAACGGTCGCCAGTATGACTGGTACGGATGACAAGTGCGGGCTCAGGCCGCGAGGAGGGCGTCCGCGATGGCGTCGGCCTGGCTCTCGATCCAGGCGATCTTCTGGTCGAACCGGCGCACGGCCGCCTCGTCCCACACCGCGGTGAACCCCGGCACGCCGCGCGCCGCCTCCCCTGCCACAAACCTGCGTGCCCCCTGCTCGGCTTCCAGCACGACTTCCACGAACTGCCGCCGTGCGCCGGTGCCGAGACCGTACGCGTCCGCGAATCGCCGCAACCGGCCGATCGGGTCCAGCACGTCACGGTCCGCAGCAGCCGGCAGTTCCGGGTCGGTCAGCGGTATCCAGTAACGGGCGGCCTGGGCGACGTCCCACACCCGGCGGCCGGGTGCAGCGAAGTCGAAGTCGAGCAGCGCCGCCGCCGCGGCGTCGCGGGCCACGACGTTCTCGATGCACACGTCGTTGTGGCAGATCACCGGCCCGCCCGCCGGGTCAGCGAACGCCTGTGACCACGCAGCTCCCGGCGGAATCTCCCACCTCGTCGTCGCGTCGTGGAAACGGCGCAGCAGCCCGCCGAGTGTCTCGAGCATGCGATCGGAGTTCACCCAGCCCGGGTACGGCGGCAGTCCCACATCGCCCGGCAGGTACTCCACGACCTCGGCATGCTCCTCGACCGCGATGGGGACCGGCGCCTCCACATCCGAACTCGCGCGCAGGAAGCGCAGCAGCGCGTGCAGGGTGGTGGCATTGCCCGGTAGCGGCCGCCTGACGTGCGGCCCGGTACGCACCACGCTCCCCGCGTTCGCCAGCCCGCCGGGCAGTACTTCAGGGTCCACGAGCCACCAATGTAGCCCGCGGGCGCTCCCCCGAATGCGCCAGCCGCCCGCCTCCGCGACACGCCTCAGCCGGCGGGGTGGCCGGTGGGGGCAATGCCGTGATGGGCCCAGGGGCGGGTGAATCCGACCGGTTCGCGTCCGGCGTACGGCGCGATCCGGAGCGGGACACCGTTCGCGAACGCCTCGATCATCAGGCCGTGCCCGATCACGATGCCGACATGGCCGGGCGAGGCCCGGGTGCCGTCCGAACCGACGAAGAACACCAGGTCTCCCGGCTGTGCCTGGCGCGGGCGGATGCGCGGCCCCCAGGACCACTGCTGCTGGGAGGTACGCGGGATGTCGATCCCGGCCGCCCGGTAGGCCATCATCACCAGCCCCGAGCAGTCGAAGGCATCCGGGCCGGTCGCGCCGAACTGGTAGGGCTTGCCCAGCTGCGCCCGCGCATACCCGATGGCCGTGCCGACCGCCTGGCTCGCGGCCTGGCCGCCGGTGGTCAGCGCGGTGGTGGTGAGGCACTCGGGGGCCGCCGCTGCCCCGCTGGTGACGACGTAGCCGCCGTTGGCGTAGGCCCCGGCCCAGTAGAGCACCGCCTGGACGTAGCTGCCGAGATGGTTGTAGGCGAAGACGGCGTTGCTGACGTTGCTCAGCACGCCGTGCTCCAGCAGGTACCTGGCGGCCCCGGCGATGGCGTCGGCGGGCTGGTAGACGCTGGCCACGCCGTCACCGTTGCCGTCCGTCGCCACCCCGGCCACCTGCTCGCCGGCGGGGTGCACGGGCGTACCTCCCCAGGCGTTCCCCGATGCGCCGCCGATGCCGATCTGCATCGGGCCGGCGGCCCCGAACCCGTTCTGCCCGCTGCGTACGCCCGGCAGCCTGGCGTGCCCGTTGTCGGACTCGACCCGGCCAATGCCGGCCAGCAGCACCCACGGCACCCCGTACCGCCGTCCCATCTCCCGGTAGAGGGCGAGGTAGCCGACCGGGATCGTGGCGCGCCCGGTCTGGCTGGTGGCCGGCTGCGCGATCGCGTTCACCACCCGGCTGGCGGCGCGGCCGAGCCCGGGACCGGCCCCCGGCGGAGAGGGGCTCCCGGTGACCCCGGCGATGCTGCCGAGACCGCCGTGGTGGTGCCGCGGCCGGGTGCTCCCGCCCTGGCCATCGCCAGTGCCCCGCTGGTCACCGCCGCCCGCCGGCGCCCCGGCACTGGCCGCCGGACTGCTCGCGCCCGCGCCTGCGCTACTGGCACCCGCGGCCGGGCTGCTGCCACCCGGGCTGCTGCCACCTGCGGACGGGCTGGTAGCGCCCCCGGCCTGGCTACCGGCACCGGCAGCCGCGCCGGCACTCTGCGCCGGGCTCGCGCCCGCAGCCGGGCTGGTGTCACCCGCGCCCTGACTGCTGGCACCCGCGCCACTGCTGGCACCCGCGCCACTGCTGGCGCCGGCGCCTGGGCTGGCACCTTCCGCCGGGCTAAGACTCTCCCCAGGGCCGGCACCTGCGGCGGGGACGCTGGCACCCGCGCCCTGGCTGGCCGCCGGCGACGGACTCACGCTCGGGACCGGGCTGCCGCTCCCGGCCAGTCTGCCCTGCGCTGCCGGGGCCGGGCTGTTGCCAGGGCAGCCGTTGCCGTTGCCGGCCGCGAACATCAGCGCGCCTCCGCCCGCGATCGTCATCGGCACCAGTGCCAGCCCGCCGGCCAGCAGCACCGCCCCGCCGATGACCACGACCAGCGCGACCTTGAGGAAGCCAGGCGCGGCTGCCCGGCCGATCATGACTGCGCCGCCCTGTGCATGACCCCGCCGCCGCGATCATGAGCCGCCCTGACCATGAGCCCCGCCGCCCTGACCATGAGTCCGCCCCGATCATGAACCGTCCTGAGCATGAGCCCGGCCGTCCTGAGCATGAGCCTGCCGCCGATCATGCGTTGCCCGCCGATGCCAGCTGGATGTCGCTGACCTGCCAGCCGCCGCCAGCCTTGGTCACCGTCACGGCGTACCGGCTGGTGAGCTGATTCCTGCCCTGCGCCTGCGTGATCTTCTGCACCACGGTCACCAGGAACGTCAGGCTGGAGGGCCCGAACGCCCGGAGCGCGGTCACCTGGGCAGTGCCGGCCGAGACCTGCTTCTGCCGGATCCGGGCCTGCGCGACTCCGGGCGTCGAATAGCCGCGGGCCAGCGTGGTCGCCAGATCGGACGTGACCATGCCGCGCAGCGAGGCGACGTAAGCGTTCGCGTTCAGCCGGTAGGAGTATGTGCCGTAGGCCGTCCCGAACCGCTGCGTCAGCGCGACCGCCTGGTCCAGCCCGGACTGGCCGAACGGGAGCAGCCGGTAGATATCCACCGAGCCCGCCACGCGGCCCGGCTGCGGCGACCCGGCCGGGACCGACGCCGGGGCGGTCGCCGGGGCCGACGCGGCGGTGCCGGTGGCGGCCGCCCGGGCGGACGGGTGGCTGCCCGGCCCGCTGGACGACCCGGTTGCCCGGGCCGGATGGTTGCCCGGCATCAGCAGGAACGCACCGAGCCCCGCCAGCGCGAGCACGATCACGGCAAAGGCGGCCTTCCGCTGACCAGGCGACAGCTCCATGGCCACGCCCTACTTGCGTCGCCGGAGCGGCCGGAGCCAGAACGGGCCGGCCGCGTCGTCAGCGTCGCCCGTTCCCCCGGACCCAGACCCGGACCCAGACCCGGACCCGGAACGACCGCCCGGACCGGCTGAACCGCCCCGACCGGCCGGCGGCGAGCCGCCACCGCCCCGCGTGCCGCTCGCCCGGTCCCCGGGCCGGGACGACGCCGCCCAGGCAGGCCCGCCGCCAGCCCGCCCGCCGTCACCAGACCGCCCACGGCCATCCCCGCCGCCACCGGACCGCCCGCGGCCATTCCCGCCGCCACCGTCCCGGCCGCGGCTGAGCCCGCCACCACCGCCACCGCCACGGCTACCGTCGCGTCCGCTGCTGGCGCCGCCCCCGCCCGACCGGGCCACAC
>JAIRTY010000169.1 GCA_031254715.1 Nocardiopsaceae bacterium
GGAGCCGCACCCGGCGATACGGATCTGATTGTGATTTGCCAGTAACGTCCGGCAAAGACCTAGATCTGACCATCTTGAATAGTCAGATCAGGCGACCCCGACGCCAGGCCGCAGGTCACGGTTCGTGAATGTCAGGTAACGCTCCGCCAAGGGCGAGCGTTCTGCATGTGGGTTTCCCCTCGTAGCGTGGAGACATCGCCTTAAGGAGGATGGCGATGGCAGAAACGCGCAGGAAGTTTGATGCGGACTTCCGGGAGGGCGCGGTGCGGCTGGTCCGCGAGACTGGCAAGCCGATCGCGCAGGTGGCCCGGGATCTGGGGATCAACGAGGGCACGCTCGGCAACTGGGTCAATGCCGACAAGCGCCGCCGCGGGGATGGGACCGGCGCGCTGGATGAGGATGAGCGGGCGGAGCTGGCGTGGCTGCGGCGCGAGTGCGCTGAGCTGGCGATGGAGCGTGATGTCCTCAAGCGCAGCGTGGCCCTCTGGGTGAAGGACGCGACGGGCAGGTAGCGGTGGCTGTCTTCATCGCCGCCCAGAGGGGCCAGCACCGCATCCCGCACGCGATCTCCTGCCGGGCGCTGGGGGTGTCGCAGTCCTGGTTCTACAAGTGGGCAAGCCATGCCAGGGGCGGGACGCTCCCGCCGCGGGCGCAGCGGCGGGCCCGGCTGGCAGCCGAGGTCAGGCGCCTGTTTGAGGCCCATGACGGCAAGCGCGGCTCCCCGATGATCACCGCCGACCTGCGGGAGGACGGGTGGCGGGTGAGTGAGAACACCGTGGCTGAGCTGATGCGTGAGCAGCAGCTGGTGGCCAGGTCCGGGCGCCGGCGGCGGTTCACCACCCGCCCGGGCCGGGGCCGCTGGCGGGCACCGGACTTGGTCAAGCGCCAGTTCCCCGCGGCGAAGATCAACCAGAAGTGGTACGGCGATGGCACTGAAATCCCCACTGATCAGGGCAAGCTCTACCTGGCTTCGGTGATGGATGCGGCCTCCCGCAGGATTCTCGGGTTCACTGTCTCTGAGCACCATGACGCGGCCGCGGCTTACGGCGCGCTGGCCATGGCCATCACCGTGCGCGGCGGCCAGGTCCCTGGCGTGATCATGCACACCGATCAGGGCAGCGAATACACCGCCAAGGCCTTCCAGGCCGCCTGCCAGCGGGCGGGCATCGCCCAGTCGATGGGGCGCCCCGGATCGGCCCTCGACAACGCGGTCATCGAATCCTGGCACTCCACCGTGGAGTTCGAACTGCGCGGGATACAGCGCTTCACTACCAGGCAACAGGCCCGCCCCGCGGTGGCCGCCTGGATCGAGGACTACAACACCCGCAGGCGGCACACGGCCTGCCAGAAGATGCCACCAGCCGCCTACGAGCAGCTGCTGGCAGCCAGGGAGGAGGCAGCCTGACCATGCCCCCGCCTCTCCAGCCCCCCACGATAGGCTGGTGCTCGGCCTCATCCAGGTCGTTCCTCCTCGGGCCTGACGGCCCTTGCGGGGGCTCCACCTGGACAAGCCCTGCGCTCCGGCGCTCTCATAGGGCAAGGAGAACCGGGAGAAGAAACAAGATCCGTATTACAAAGTCTCCACGGTTCGAGGGGAACCCCGACGTGGCCAGGGGCTGGTTCTTGTCTGGTGCGACTGTATGCAGCCGGGGGGTGTCTGTGTGCGGGTGGCTGTACTGAATACGTGCTGAAGTTTGGCGGAGGTCCCCCCGGGCCCATGCGGTCAGATCTGCAACCACGCGATGTTTGCCAGGAGCACTGTGCGGCCGTGGTACTCGTCAGGGGATGCCCGGCTGTCCACGGTCACGGAATTAGCCTGGCGGGGGACCCTGATCAGGCCGGGGACCGATGAGTTCCCGGCGCGGCGGAAGTCGGTACTTCATGACGACCACGCACATGCTGGAAACGCCCGAAGTCACCATTGCCTACGACGTCCACGGCCCGCTGCCCCCCGCTGGCGGGCGTCCGCCGCTGTTCATGATCGCCCAGCCGATGGAGGCCAGCGGGTTCGGCGCATTGATCGCGCAGCTTCCTGAGCGCACGTCGGTCACGTATGACCCGCGCGGCCTCGGCCGCAGCACCCGCAAGGACGGACGCATCGACCACACGCCCGCGGTTCAGGCGGAGGACGTGCACGCCGTGATCGAGGCGCTCGGCGCCGGCCCGGTCGAGATGTTCGCGAGCAGCGGCGGCGCGGTGACCGCGCTCGCGCTCGTGACGGCGCATCCCGGCGACGTGACCACCCTGGTGGCGCACGAGCCGCCCCTCATTCCGGTGCTGCCCGACGCCGAGGCGGCCGAGCGCGCCCGCGCCGGCTTCCGTGACGTGTACCAGGCCAGGGGGCCGAACGCGGGGATGGCGGCCTTCATCGCGATGACCTCCTGGAAGGGCGAGTTCACCGACGACTACTTCGCCCAGCCCGAGCCCGACCCGGCCATGTTCGGGATGCCCGCCGATGACGACGGCTCGCGTGACGATCCGCTGCTGTCCGACCGGTCCTGGGCGGTAAGCAGCTACCGCCCCGACGCCGGCGCGCTGACCGCGGCGCCGACACGCATCGTGATCGCCGTGGGAGAGGAATCCCTGGATACCTTCACCGGGCGGACGGCAGTGGCCACCGCCAAGCTGCTCGGCCAGGAAGCCACCGTGTTCCCCAGCCACCACGGCGGCTTCCTGGGCGGCGAGTTCGGGTACGCCGGCCAGCCCGAGGTCTTCGCGCGCAAACTGCGAGATGTCCTCGGCGACGGCAGCTAACTTAGCCGCAGCGCGGCCGCGTGACGCAGGCCGTAGGGATGACAGCTCCGAGTGGAGCCGTTCCTTCGTTCAACCTGAGCCGCTGCGCTATGGGTGTCCGTCCCTCCCACTCCGGGGTGCTAGAGCTGGCCTTGACGAGCGTCGGCGACGGACTTGGGGTATCACGGTCACCGACGGTCAGGCCGACATGGCCAGTAGCCTGCACACCGACAGGTGAGCCTGACGCGCAGACGACCTATGCAAGCAGGGGATCGCGCAGCCACGAGTGCAGCCCAGGCACCGAACGAGCCCGAACGACGGGGCACACTGGCAGAACGCGGCGCTGAGGCAGAGCCGGACTCGCCAGGAGCCATCCCGCATCTTGTAACCATCGGGTCCTGAGGAGGCGCTGCTCAGCGCAACTACCCATGGGAGCGTTTACTCAGCCCGCGCCGCGGGTCCCATGTCCAGTCTTGCCAGGACGATCCGTCGAACCGGACATAGGCGGCACGGTCAATGTCCATGCGGTAGACGGGATAGGCGGGATCCTCCGCAAAAGACGGCGGTCCAGACCAGCCGTGAGCCTGGGTGATCGCCTGGAACAGCGCATTGCGCGGTTCGGGTTCGGTCACCGGCTGGGCGGTGCCGTACAGCTTGACGTCACCCTCATCGGCATCCCAACTGGTCACGATGGAATGCACGACCAGCCGCGGATCACGCAGCAGATCGGCGGCTTTGCGTGACCCCTTCATCATGCCCATCATCAGGTCACCATCGACGAGAAACGGCTCAACCGGCGAGATTCGCGGCCACCCATCCCGCCGCAGCGTGCCGATCAGGCAGAGATACCGCTCTTCCAGGCGGCGCTGGCCAATGTCAGCCAACTCTGGGCACACCGATCTGAACTCGCTCCATCTCATGATCCGGACGCTAGCACCCGCCGCGGACAGCCCCCGATCCAGAAGGTTCTCGGGCGTGCCAGATCTGTGCCAGAACGAGCAGCGGTTGACGGTTCGCAGCGGTCACTCGCGGGGGCCGATCAGCCCGGCCGAACTGGGGAAACACAGGTTGGCGCGCCGCGCCGGCCTCGAACCCCTCCCCGCTCGGCCTCGTCTGCCACCTGAGCGACACCGAGCGCGGGCGGGTCAGGCACGCTTATGGGGGTGAGAAGATGCTCGGCCTGTCCGACCGCTCCGATACCCCGGACGCGGACTTCGAACGGGCAAGGCTGGCCTCACGCCTGGAAGTCGGCGAATGCCTCTTGGAACATCGCACGATGGTGCTTCTCACGCTCCACAGCCAGCCGGAAGCTCCCTGCCGCATCCTTTCGTTCTTCCGCCTCCGCCTCGCGGATGAAGCGCGGGTACATCTCCTCGATCTCGTCGTTCTCGCCATTGGCGGATTCGTCCAGGTTCTGCCTTGTCGTTCCGATGCCACCCGCCACCCGCAGGTGACTCATGCCGTGGACCGTCTCTGCCCCCGCTGCCTCGAGGAAGAGCTGAGCAACCTCCGGATGCCCCTCCTGCATCGCCTGCAGCGCGAAAGCCGAGTACTTCAGCCTTGCCCGGGCCTCGCCATTGATTGCCGTGTCGAGGTTCTCATCTGTCTTACTCATGGCTGGCTCCTTCTGGGTGATGACAGGACCTCCATCAACCCCGTGATCGTCCCCTCTTGTGACTTCCCGGTCGGAATCCCCGGCGCCTCCGAACACTGCAATTCACCCGCTGCGCCTGTGCGCTGCCAGTGTGGCCCCCGGCGGGGTCACAGACATCACCCCCTATGAGGGATCTGGATCCTGGGCGCCGTGGAAAGCCCACCGTGGCCTCCGGATCGGACGGCGCGGTGTGGCTGCCGAACGGCATATCTCACGGACTCCTGGCTGGATGAGCACTGCGTCGGCCCGCTAGGGCTCGGGACTCTGACCGTCAAGCCTTCCCCTTGACGCGAGGACCGCTCCCAAGGAGCTTGGCGCCTATCGAGGGGGACGAGTCGGTTTCGCCGATCTGGACTCGGCGGCCGCCTTTCACCAGAACGGGTTGAGCAGGCGCAGCCAGTTAAGCGGATTGAGCACATGTCCTAACAGCTCTAGCAGGGCACGAGGGTTGAAACCCGTTCCAGCATGCTCGTATCGCATCGCCTCGATGGCCAGGACCGTGGCGAGGAGTGTTTCTGGGTCCCCATCGACGATGTCCACGCTGATCGTCTGCATCGGCCGCACGTCATCGGTGATCTGGCGTGAGACTCTCGCCATCGGCAGGCCGTTGCAGGTAATCGAATACCTGCCGTCCGGCACGCTCCCTGCCGCCGCCAGCGACCAGAGTGCGCCCTTGATGTCGTAACCATCTGCCCCCCGCCGCCGGACCAGCCCGGCTTGCTTGCCACCGACGAGGACCTGGAATCTCCCTCCCCTCCGGCGCCTTAACGTGGCGACCTGCTCGCCGCCAGCCACGCTGAGCGACAGCATCGTGGCGAACCCCGGATTGTTGCGGACCTCGAATCGAGGCGTCCCAGCGTCATCTGAGACCGTCAAGCGCTCAGGCCACCAATTGCCGGACATTGCATACCGCATGGGCGCCGGTCCTCTGCGTCGGGCAGGGATGAATCTCTCACATCAGATCACCTGAGAGCCAGCGCAGGTAGTGCGGCACGAAGCGGCTATGCTCCGCTCATGTTAGATCCGCCCGGCGAACCACGATCAGCCGGTTCCGCTCCTGACACTCAGCGTCCCCAGAGACGAGCAGATGGAGCGAGCCTCACGAGCTGGCAGCGGGCTCGTGTCCGAGCGACTCAGATCATGGTCTTCATCGGGAAAGCGATCGCTCAATTCGTTATAGAACTCGTGGGCAGCGGCCTTTAAGCAGTGGGTCGGTGATGCCGCCCTACCGGGAGTTATTAGGAAGCGGGGGAGACTGGTAGCCCGATGGAGGTGCGATGTTCGATCCAAGCCTGGTGCGACCGTCACCACCAGCCCTTACACAGCGGCGGATCGACGCCGCACTGGACGCGGCGCGGGCTGGGTCCCAGGGGCGGAACCGGGACCAGACCCGCGAGTTGCTTGTGGCCGAACTGCGGGCCCGGGGCCTCATGCTGCCGCCGCCGGCGGTCGACTTCTTCGTTGAGCTCATCGCAGGAGGACCTGTGCAGCGCCAAGCGCGGCGTCTCGCCGGCCAGGCCAAGCTCGGTGGCCTTGCCTTTCGGTCTCTCAGCGCAGCCATCCGGCACCGGCCACTGCCTAGCTGGGATGTCGCAGGGTTGCATGCCGTGCTGTCCACACTGCCCTCCCGGCCGGTCGAGGTGATCCTCGACCACGACGCCAGCGAGCACCTGGCCGTGGGTGACGCCGGCACCTACGACGTCTGGTTCGGGCCCGCCGCGTCCAGCTCATCCGACAGGCACACCCGGCCACAAGCAGAAGACACGGCCGATCAACCGGTGACGGTCTTCCGGGGTGAATATAAGGTCGGCGTGCTTGACCGTGACTCCAGTGCCGCCTGGCGCCCACTGCTACATGAAGGCCGCACCGTGACCACCTTCGCGACCCGCCGACAGGCCGAGACCGGCGAATGGCGGTTGTTCGTCGGCCTCCCGCTGGAGCGGAGCAAACGGCCAGGATACGAAGGTAGCCAGAACCCATAGAGGATCTTGAAAGCAACAAGGCCGCCGTGCCACACACTGAGATTAAACGGCACGCACAGAAAGGCACTGCCATGAATGGCAGGCGACAGCAGGCAG
>JAIRTY010000210.1 GCA_031254715.1 Nocardiopsaceae bacterium
CGAGCCCCGCCCGGCCGCACGCGAGCCGGCGCCCATGGCTCGCGTGCGGCCGGAATAGCGGAGTCCTCCGCCAGCGTCCCGGATCAGGCAGCCAGCGTGGCTACGCGGTAAGAATCAAAGCGCTTGTCCCTGGTCACGACGGTCATGCCGTCGCCGATGGCTTGCGCGATCAGCATCCGGTCGAAGGGATCTTGGTGATGCCGGGGAAGCTGGCCTGCGGCCAAGCCGTGCGCCAGCGTGATAGGCAAGGGAGCGAATCCGGACGCTTGGACCTGATCCTCAAGGTCAGCTGGCGCTACGAGCTTCCCCAGCGATTTCTTGACCGAGATCTCCCATGCACTCGCGGCGGAAACCATGACCTCGTTCGCAGGGTCGGCGATCGCTTCCCGGGCGGACTGGGCCAGATCCTCGTCAGCGAGCCACCACAGCAGCGCCTGCGTATCCAGCAGCAGCCTCATGGCCGCTCGCCCTCGAACGCCGCGCTTTCTCGCGCAGGCGGCGCTAGGCCACCGACGAGCGCCAGGAGGGCAGCAGTTCGTCGATGAGCGACTCGGTCTCCGGCGCGATCTTCGGCAGCACCTCGTCCAGCTGGGTCCGCGCCCGGATCTCGTCTACCACCGCCCGCAGCACGGCCTCCTGGCCGGTGGCGTGGGCCGCGGTGAGCAGGTCCCGCCAGAGCAGCTCGTCGTTGAAGGCGAGCCGCAGCCCCAGCCGCGCCGCCGCCATGGCACCCCGGGCGTCGCCGCCCGCCAGCCGCAGCACCGACAGCCGGTGGGCGGCGTCCGCGACCCGCGCCGTCACCTCGTACTCCAGGTCGTCGGTGGCCAGCCAGGCGTACCGGCCCGGCTCCCGGCCGTCCATGAGCTGCCCGCGCACCAGCTCCAGCGCCCGCTGCAGGAAGGTGGCTTCCTCGGCGCGGCCCGCCGAATCCGGCGACCGGGCCGCCCGGGCGGCGCGGGCCACCAGCGCCAGGAACACGTGCCAGTCCACCCGCACCTGGGAGCCGAGCCGCAGCCGCCCGCCGGCGTCGGTGGCCAGCTGCGGGCGGCCGATCTCGTCGGTGCCGAGCCAGCCTGCCACCCGCGCCAGCGTGGCCTCCCGCACCTCGGCGCTGACGCCGCGCGGCCACACCGCACCGGCCAGCACGTTCGGGTGGACTCCCCCGGGATGTGCCGCCAGATAGGAAACCACCTCGGTGGCGAGCGGCACCCGTTCCTTCTCTATCTCTCCCGCAGCCTGCACCGTCAGCGGTCCGAGCAGCGTGACCTCCACCGCCATGGCGGCGCCAGGGACCAGTTGCTCCTCCGGCGCCGCGTCCAGCTCCGGGGCCGCCAGCTCGGTCGCGCGCGAATCCCTGGCGACCTGGAACAGGTCCACCACCGCGGCGTGCTGCTCGGGCAGCAGCAGCTGGGCGGCCACGTCGAAGCCGAGCAGGCCTGCCCGCAGCCGGCCCTCCTGGGAGATGTCCCAGGCCCAGGTCGCACCGGGGACCTCGCCCGCTATCACGTAGCCGGCCGCGGCGGCGTGCCGGGTGCGGGCGAGTGCCAGCAGCCGTTCCCGTTCCGCTGGCGACGGTGGCACCGCGGTGATCAGGTAGTGCGGCGCCCATGCCGCCGGGTGCAGGCCGCTGGAGCGGCCGGTGAGCACCGAGCCCAGGCCCGACTTGACCAGCGCCCGTTCCACCTCGGCCGCGCGCTCTTCCAGCATGGGCAGCGCCTCGGCCAGCGTGGCGACCGCGTTCACCCGGTCCGGCGCGAGCACGGTCAGGTCATCGGCGAAGCCCACCAGCGTGATGTGCATCTGGTCGGACCAGCGATTGGTGGCAAGCTCCACCGCCATCGCGGTCAGCGCGGCCCGCACCATGCCGTCCGGGCCTGCCAGCGCGATCAGGCCGTGCGCGGCCTCCAGGTCGACCAGCACCCGGCCGGTGTCGTCGGTGCCGATGGAGACAAGCCCGGGGTAGGGCGCGAGCGTCGCGCGGGCCGGGTCCGGGTCCAGCGCCCCGGCGGCCGCCCGGGGCAGCCGCCAGACCTGGCCGTCCCCCACCGCCTGCCACGGCGCCGGCGCATCCTGATCGGCCGGCGCCACCCACAGGTCGAGCGCCTGGTCGCCGATGTGCGCGGCGAACACGGTCGGCGGGGTGCGGCCGCTGGCCGCCAGCATCTGGCCCAGGTACCGCAGGCCGGTGTCGAGCAGCCGGACCGACGGCTCGCTCGCGCCCAGCCGCAGCGCCGCTTCCGCGCCGGCGGCGTCCTCACCGGGGACCGCCACCCGGGTGCCGAATGCCCGGCGCCACAACTGCTCCCGGCGCCGTCGCCCGAGCGCCGACAGGACCCCGGCCGCCAGCAGCGATGCGGCGGCCAGCTCGGTCGGCAGCAGCATGCCGCCGGGGCCAGGCTGAGCCTGGTGGGCGGCAGGCGCCTGGGCTGGAGCGGACCGCGGTCCCGGTTCGGGCGTCCGGGGCGCCTCGGGCGGCGTCTGCCGGTGATGGCTGACCACCTCGATGCCGGGGCCGTGGGCGTCCCGCGGCATGGTCAGCACCCAGCCGGGGCGGATCAGGCTGGCGATGGTGAGCTTGGACCCGTCCGGCTGCACCCGATCCTTGTTGAGCTCGAAGATCTCCCGGTAACGGCGGCCGTCGCCCAGGTGCTTCTGGGCGATCTCCCACAGGCTCTCGTGATACCGGCCCTCCGGCGGAGTGACCACGTAGATGTGCTCGGTATGCGCGGCCTGGCCGGCGTGCGCTTCTGAGGCGTGCGCTGCCGGGGTCGCGGTACCCGGGTACGGGGTCGCCACCGGCGAGGACTGGAACAGGGCCTGGCTCACCCCGGCCGACCGGGACGCGGAAGCTGAGATGCTGTGCGCCGGGCGCGGCGGTGCCTGGTGCGCGAACGCGGGCGAGATGGCGGTGGTGGCGGCCACCAGCAGCAGGGCCGCCGTCACCAGCTTGTGCACCAGCGCCTGGGTGCCGCCGGCCAGCGGGACGTGCCCGGGCATACCGGTGTTCTTGACCGCGGCCCGGATCTCGGCGAACACGCACAGCAGCAACTGCAGCCAGGCCAGCCAGACCACGATCGAGAGGATCTTGAGCACCGACAGGATGCCGAGCTGGTGGGTGAAGAACGACAGGCTGGGCATCGCGTGCGGCAGCGGCAGCCCGAGCACGCCGACCAGGGCGATCGGCACCCCGCCCACCAGCAGGAGCAGGGCCAGCACCGCGCTGATACCGATGACGATGTCGGACCCGGTCCGGCGGCGCTGCACCGGCCGCCGCACGCGCGGGATTGGTGGTGCCATCAGCAGGCCACCCCCTGATTGACGCCGCAGTCGAGGAACGCGGTCTCGGTCGCGGGCACCTGATAATTACCGAAGATGCCGATCGGGATCACCGGGGCGGTGCTGACCTCTACGGTCACCGTCGCGAAATGCTGCCGCCCGGCGCCCGTCACCGTGATCCCGGTCTGGCAGCCGGGCTGGCCGTGATAACTCGGCGGGATTACAGCGTTCAAGCCGGTTCCTTTCGCGTACGACGCCACCAGGCTGGCCGCCGGGCCGCCCGAATCGCAGGCCTGCGGGCTGATGGCGACCTGGCCGGTGCGCAGGCTGGTGATGTCGATATCGTTCGCGGCGGCACGGGCCGCCTGCTCGGCCGCGTCCGCGGCACGCTCCTTGGCATTCATCAGCTGCCCGCCATCGACCACGAAGGTCAGCAGCAGCAAGACGGCGAACGTGAAGATCACCGTCCACACGGCGACCGACCCGCGGTCACCGGGCCGCGCCGGATGCGGCAGCTGTCCTAACATTGCCCGCCCCGGCACACGAACGAGTCCAGCGGGGCCACCGCGGTATCGCTGAAGGTCCGGGTGGATGGGAACCCCACCAGGCGGAACGCCGCCAGGCTGGCCCCGCACGACACCCGGACCTGAACCGCGGTGGCGGCGGTGAAGTCAGCCACCTGCCCGCCGGTCATCGGAATCACCGTGACGCTGGGGGCGCCACCGGGGCTGGCGACGCACTGGCTCGGCAGGTCACCAGCGGCGGCAAGCTGCGCCTGGGCTTGCGCGTCACCTGCCGAGCGCCCCACCGAGGCGGCCCGGGCGGCGTCCCGCGCCGCGCCGCCCACCTGGCCGCTCACGTTCACCCATTGACCGCCCGCCGAGACGATGAGCAGTAGCAGGACGAACGCCGGCGCGATGACCACGAACTCGACCGCCATCGAGCCCCGGGCGCGGTCGGCGCCGCGCCAGCCGGAGCGCAGTAGCGTGATCAGCCGCATGCCCCGCCTCCGTTGGCAGGCCGGAAGCACTCGACCGGGCCGCCTGCCGTGGCCGCGATGGTCATGTGCCACGGCAGCACCCCTGCCAGCCTCCCGGTCACGGTCACCGAGACCTGGTTCGCCGCCCGGTCCAGCGCCGGCGGCGGGACCTGCACGCTGGTGAGCAGCCGGGTGCCGAGCGCGTTGTAGTAGCTGGTCGCCTGGGTCCTCGCGTCCGACTGCCAGGCCGGGTTGGAGGCCGCCTCCTGCCGGGCGATCCGGTCTCCGGCCTGCGCCGCCGCGAGCGCCGCGTGCCGCGCGTCGAACCACAGCGCGAACTGGACGATCAGCATGGTGGCGAACAGCATCACGGGCGCAAGCACCGCCAGCTCGACGGCGCTCGACCCGCGGTCGCCAGACCGCCGCCAGCCAGCACGGCGCTGCGGGTGCGGGCCAGGCCGACCGGTTCGCCCGGACCGGCGCCCAGGGCGCCGGTCCGGGGCCATCGCCCCGGCCCGTCGAGTCACGGCGAGTTCTGGATGTCGTTGGCCTTCTTGGTGACATACGCCCTGACGGCTGCCAAGATGAGCAGGGCAATAATGATCATGACCGCCGTGATCACAGCGAGCTCGATGGCCGACGCGCCCCGGTCCTTGTCCGCCAGCGCGGCCCGCAGCCGCGCTACATGGGTGCCGAGGAAGGCCCGTGCCCACGGACCCGCCCCCAGCGGATCGAGTATCCCCATCTCAGTTCCTCCACTCTCTCGGCTTACGTCACGCCGTCATCGCGTCTCACGCCCCCAGCAGCGTCCGAGCCGCCGGGTACAGCAGGAAGATCAGGAACGCGAATGCCAGCAGCATCTGGGCCACCAGCATCGACTGGGACCGCTCACCCGCCTCGCCCTGCAGGTCGGCGAGCTCCCGTCGGCGCAGGCTGGCCGCCCGGCTGAGCAGCGACTCGCGGACCTTGGCGCCGTCCTCGGCCACCAGGCTCAGTGCCGCCGACAGGTCACGCAGCTCGTCGATCCGCACCTCCTCGCCCAGCGCTCCGAGCGCCTGCCACGGCGTCTGACCGGTGATCCGGGCATTGGCGAGCGCGTCCCTGATCCGGGCCATGGCCCACCCGCCGCCGAGCTGGCTGGCCGCCATCAGTGCCTCCGGCACGCCCCGCCCGCCGGCCAGGTTCAGCGCGACCAGGTCCAGGAACGCACCGATGGCGTGCCGGAAGTCCCGCCGCCGCTTGCCTACCGTCTGCTTCAGCTCCAGGTCGGGCAGGAACGAGAACACGACCGCCAGCAGCAGGCCTGCCCACACCGGGATGACCAGCGGCAGCGTGACCCCGATCAGGGTCAGCGCCAAGGCCAGGAGCGGGACGAAGAGCAGCCCGAGAATCCCCAGCAGCAGCTTGGTCGCCAGGTAGTTCTCGAACGACTTCCCCGCCAGCGCCAGGTTGGCCCGTAGCGACGGGAACTCCCATCCCTGCTCGGCGCAGAATTTCGCGAGCCCGGCCCCCACCCTGCGGGTGAACGCGCTGTCCGCCTCGCCGGAGGCCTTGGACCGGTGCAAGGAACGGGAGACCACCCGCGCGGCGTCGAACGCGGCCAGCTGCCTGGCCAGGCTGGCACGCCGCGGCATCAGTGCGAACGCGAGCAGGAACAGGCCCAGGCCGGCAACGCCGCCGACGAGCAGCGCGGGTGTCGTCACGCGGGACCTCCCTGCCGGGCGGCCGTGCGGGCACGGGGGCCATCGTGGTTCACCGGCGACGGCGGCCCGGGAGGACTAGCGGCACTTGCGGCCGGCGCCGGGTCCGCCCGGGACTGCTCGGCGGCCGACCCCGCGGCGGCCAGCCCGCCCGCTGCGGTGAACAGCCGCTGCGGGGTCTCAAACCGGGCGAGCCTGCGCAGCCACAGGATGCCGACCGCGTAGACCGCCACCACGACCGCCAGCACAATCTGCCCCAGCACGCCGTCATAGGGGGTCAGGAACGCGTGGTCGAACACGGCCAGCAGTACCGCCATGCCGACCGAGACGAGCACCACGATCTGGACGCTGCGCCGGGTGGACCGGCGATCGGCGGTGACCCGCCGCCGCACGTCCAGCTCCTCCCGGACCGAGCCGGACAGCGAGGTCAGCAGGTCACGCAGGCCCGGCCCGCGCAGCCTGGCGTTGATGACGAGCGCCGCGATGATCAGGTCGGCCCCGGGATCGTTCAGGTCATCGGCGAACCGGGCCAGGGCATCGGCCATCGGCATCCGGGTGTGCATGCGGTCGACCAGGCTCACCAGGTGCGGCTGCAGCGACGGCGCCGCCACCCGGAGCGAGGCCGGGATCGCCTGCTCCAGCCCGACCGCCCCGGCGATCGTGTCACGCAGCGACTCGGTCCAGGTGGCCAGGGCCTCCAGCCGGGCGATCGCCCGCCGTTCCCCGGCCGCACCGGACATGCCGCGCCAGCTGAAGGCCAGCCCCGCCACCCCGATCCCGGCCACCACCCAGCCGGTGGCGACCAGCGCGGCGATGCCGGCGACCAGGGCGATCGCGCCCCGGATGCCGGCCAGCTCACGCAGCCGCCCGGACAGCCGGTCCTGGCGGCGGCCGGGAGGGGCGGGCGGCAAGCCCCGCACTGCGACCGTGAGCAGGAACGCACCGCCGCCGGCTACCGCTCCGGCCAGGACGGCCAGCAGCTCCAGCTGGCTGAGGGACAGGATGGTCACCACGCGCCCTCGCTCGGGTCGTAGCCGTGCCCGGCCAGCTCGGCGGCGCAGGAGACCGGCGCGTGCGGCACCGCCTTCCCGTCCGGCCCGGGCGCGAACACCTCGCTGGACAGCACCCGGCCGTCCACCCCGGTGACCTCCCGGACGCTGCTCACATACCGGCGCAGGCTGCCGCCGCGGCCGTAGTCGTTGTGCTTCTCGATGAAGACCACGAAGTCCACGGCGCCGGCGATGAGCATGTGGGTCGCCTCTACCGGGAGCCGCTCGGCGGACTGGATGGCATAGGTGGAGATGCGGTTGAACACCTCCATCGAAGAGTTCGCATGAATGGTCGACAGCGAGCCGTCGTTGCCCTGGGTCATCGCGTTGAGCATGGTGACGATCTCGTCGCCGAGCACCTCGCCCACGATGACCCGGCTCGGGTTCATCCGCAGCGAGCGGCGCACCAGCTCGGCCATGGTGATCGCGCCCTGCCCCTCCATGTTGGGCAAGCGCTCCTCGAACGCGATCACATTGGGGTGCAGTTCCGGGAAATGGTCGATGCCCAGTTCCAGCGACCGTTCCACGGTGATCAGCCGTTCGGTGCCGGGGATCTGGTTCACGATCGCCCGCAGCAGGGTGGTCTTACCCGCGTTGGTGGCGCCCGCGATCATGAGGTTCTTCCTGGCGGCGGCGGCCGCGGCGAGGAAGTTCGCCACCTCCGCCCGGAGCGTGCCGTTGCCCACCAGGTCCGCCAGGAACACCTTGCCGAGCCGGGCGCGGCGGATCGACACGGCCGGGCGCAGCGTCACGTCCATGACCGCCGACAGCCGGGAGCCGTCCGGGAGGCGCAGGTCAAGCTGCGGGTTGGCGGTGTCGAAGGGCCGGCTGGACAGGCCGGAGTAGGCGGCCAGCGCCTGAATGAGCTCGACCAGTTCGTCGTCGCTGTCCGCGACCGGCTCGCCCATGACCTCCCGGCCGTCGGCGTAGCCGAGGAACACCCGGTCGCACCCGTTGATGTCGATGTTCTCAAGCTGCTGGTCTTCCAGCAGCGGCTGCAGGCGGCCGACCCCGAACAGCGCGGCGTGGATGGCGGTGGCGAGCTCTTCTTCCTCCTGCGCGTTGAACGGAGCCCGGCCGGCCGTGAACTCGCCGCGTGCGTGTTCCTCCAGCACCTGCGCGATGAGGGCGCGAGCGAACTGCCGCTCGTCCTCGCCGGTCATGGCGGGGGTCCCGGCGGCCGCGTCCAGCCGGCGCTGCTCGGCCAGCCGGTCGCCCACCTCCGAGCGCATCCGCTTCACCAGTGCGTGATCCACGCCTCATCCTCCCCCTGACCGGCCCGGCCTGGCGTCAGCGTGGTCCAGCGGCTCGTGGTCCAGCGGCTCAGGGCCGAGCCGCTCGTGGTCTGGCGGCTCGTGATCGTCCGGCTCGCCGTCCCGGTGCTGCCCGAGGTCGCGCAGGTTCAGTGGCTCGGTGCGATTGGCCCGGCCGGGCTGGGGGACGCGGTCAGGGTCAGGCGCCGGCACCGGGCCGGCCCGGGCCGCATGATGCCGTCCCGGCGGGGCCGCCGGCTCCGCCACGCCGGGTGGCGCAGCGTCGTGGTGCCAGCGGAGATCCGCGGGCCGGGCAGCGGGCAACTGGGGCAGAGCGTCGGGCGGCTCGGGGCGCGCCCGGCGGCCCGGCCCCGGCGGTGCTGGATCCGGGAACGGCCGGAACGGCTGCCGCGCCGCCTCTCGCGGCATCCGGCCCGGCGGGAGCCCGGGTGGCATCTCTTGGCCAGGTGGCCCCTGGCCAGGTCCGGTTGATCCGGGGCCGGGCCGCACCTGCTGCTGACCCGGTCGCGGGTACTCGGGCCTCGGCCGCTGCGGGCCGGGTTGCCCGGGACCCGGCCGCAGCGGTTCGGGCTGCGGCGACTGGCCCGGCACCTGCTGACCGGGCACCTGCTGACCGGGCGCGGGGCGCATCCGCCCAGCTGGCGGCACCCGGCCCGGCACCTGGCCGGACGGTGGCTGCGCCGGGCCGGTCAGCGGCGGGCGGCCGGCGCCCGGCCGGGCCGGACCGGCCGGGTAACGCGGGTCCGGCTGTGGCGGCGGGAACTCAGGGGCGCGGGCGGCCGGGTACTCACGGGTTGCCGGGTAGCCCTCGGCCGGGTAGCCCTCGGCCGGGTAGGCGTGGCCGGCTGCCGCCGCATGCTGCCACCCGGG
>JAIRTY010000213.1 GCA_031254715.1 Nocardiopsaceae bacterium
GGCGGTGGCAGCAGCTACGCGTCCATCGTCGACAAGGCCAAAGACGCGAAGACGCTGACCATCGGGGTGAAGCCCGACCAGCCCGGTCTCGGGCTGCAGAGTTCGTCCGGCCAGTACTCAGGGTTCGATATCGACGTCGCCCGGTATGTCGCGAAGGAGCTCGGCACTACGAACATCAAATTCGTGCCCACGCTGTCGGCCAACCGCGAAGCGTTTCTCCAGCAGGGGAAGGTGGACCTGGTGGTGGCGACCTACTCGGTCACCCCGGAACGGCAGAAAGTGGTGTCGTTCGCCGGGCCCTACTACATCGCCCACCAGGACATCCTGGTCCGTACCGGTTACAACGGCATCAAGAAGCCCGGTGACCTCGAGGGCAAGAAGGTCTGCTCCGGTCAGGGGTCCGCGTCGGGCGACCGGATCCAGGAGCTGTACGGGTCCAAGGTCAACCTGATCCGGCTCCCTGGCTACGGCGACTGCGTCAACCAGCTGCTCGGCGGCCAGGTCCAGGCCGTCACCACCGACAACACCATCCTGGCGGGCTTCGCGGCGCAGCCGCAGAACCAGGGCAAGCTCAAGGTCCTCGGCACCTTCTTCAGCAACGAGATCTACGGGATAGGCATCAAGAAGGGCGACACAAAGGGCGCCGCCGCCGTCAACAAGGCGCTGCGGTCCATGTTCGCCGACGGGACCTGGAAGGCAGCGCTGAAGCGGGAGCTGCCGCAGGTCCCGGTCGGAACCCCGCCCGTTATCGGCAAGTTCGCCATCCCGTTCCAGGCGTAACCGGGACCGATCACGTCGCGCGACCGCACCGGGGGCCCGCCCGGGTCCCCGGTGCGGTCAGCCGGACCGACGGGAACAACAATGACCAGCTTCCTGGGCAGTGAGGGCCACACGGTCCTGCAGGCCTTCTGGATGACGCTGAAGGTATCCGCGCTGAGCGCAGCCGGGGCGCTGGTGCTCGGCACCGTCCTGGCCGCGATGCGGGTGTCGCCGCTGCCCGTCCTGCGTGCCGCCGGAACGCTGTATGTCAGCATCCTGCGCAACACCCCGCTCACGCTGATCATCCTGCTCTGCGGGCTCGGCCTCGGCTCGATCATCACGATTGCCGACGTCCAGACGACGAACTATTTCTGGCTCGCCGTGGCCGGACTGGTCGCCTACACGTCGGCGTTCGTCTGCGAGGTGCTGCGGTCCGGTGTCAACACCGTTCCGGTCGGCCAGGCCGAGGCCGCCCGCTCGATCGGGCTGAGCTTCAGCCAGACGCTGCGGATCATCGTGCTCCCGCAGGCATTCCGTGCGGTCATCGGCCCGCTCGGCAGCGTTCTCATCGCCCTGATCAAGAACACCACCATCGCGGCCGCGATCGGCGTGCCCGAGGCCTTCTACACGATGCGCAACCAGCTGCAGAGCCATGGGGACATCGTGATCCCGATCTTCGCCGGGTATGCCCTGTTCTTCATCGTGCTCACGCTGCCGACCGGCCTCTTCTTCGGGTGGCTCGCCAAGCGCTGGCCGGCGGCGCGATGAGCGGCGCCACGGTCCTGTACGACACGCCCGGGCCGCGGGCGCGGCGGCGCAGCCGCGTGCTCGCCGTGGTGTTCACTGTCGTCTTCGCCGCCGGCGCGGCCGGGGTCGCGCTGGCGCTTGGCCAGAAGGGCCAGTGGGCGGCGCAGAAGTGGCAGCCGTTCCTGCGCGGTGACATCTGGACCGCCCAGATACTCCCCGGCCTGGTAGGGACCTTGCAGGCGGCCGCGCTCGCGGCGGTCCTGGCGCTGGCTTTCGGGATCGTGTTCGGGCTCGCCCGGATTTCCGCTCACTGGTGGATCAGGCTGCCCGCCGGGGCGATCGTGGAGTTCTTCCGCGCCATCCCGCTGCTGCTGCTGATCTTCTTCGCCTCCTACGCGCCCGGCGCGCTGACCGGCTTCGCCTGGAACCCGACCGCCCTGCAGGCGGTGGTCTTCGGGCTGACCATGTACAACGGATCGGTGCTCGCCGAAGTCGTGCGCGCGGGAATCAACGCGATCCCGAAGGGCCAGTCCGAGGCGGGCTACGCGGTGGGCCTGCGCAAGGGCCAGCTCATGCGGCTCGTCCTGGTGCCGCAGGCAATCACCGCCATGATGCCCGCCATCGTCAGCCAGCTGGTCGTCCTGTTGAAGGACACCGCACTGGGCACGATCATCGCCTACGACAACCTGGCGTCCAAGATCTCGATCCTGCAGAATCTCTACACCAATGCGATCCCGGCGGCGATCGTCATCGCCTGCATCTACATCCCCATCAACCTTGCTCTCGGCTCGGCCGCGACCGGCCTGGAACGGCGCAGCCGGCGCCGGCGGATCACCACCGCGACAGCCGCCGGTGCGGGCGTGGAGGTCCAGCCAGAGGGCACGATAGAGACGGTGGCCGACCAGGGATGACCGCCGGCAGGCTAGCCGAGCTCGGCTACCAGCGGCAGTTCCTGGCTGGCGTACCACTGCAGGTCGTTGCCTTCCGCGCCGTCCACGACGAACTGGGCATCCTCGTCGCCGGCGTCGGCGGCGCCGAGCGCGGCGGCCGCCGCTTCGATGTCGCGGGCCGCCAGCGGGTCGTCAACGTGCCCGGACACCACCCGCTCCAGCGGGATCGCCGCCGCGATCGTGACCACCGCCGCCTCGGCGAAGTCGCTGTTGTGGCTGACCTGAGACTCGGGCACGTCGGCCGCGACCACCACCCGCCGCCGCGGGGCCTCGGGCTCGGCCGCCAGCAGCCGCAGCGAGGCACGGGCGGCGTGCGTCATCGCGACGTACTCGAGTTCTTCCAGGTCGCCGCTGGCGTACCACTCCCGCAGCGCGGGCGTCACAGCGAAGCCGCGCAGCGGCGGCGGGCCGATCTCGGCCTTCCCGAGCAAGCGGGCCAGCATCGGCAGCGTGGCAGGCAGGTAGACGCGCATCGGCACCCCGGCGGCAGGCTGGCGGCGGGCCAG
>JAIRTY010000251.1 GCA_031254715.1 Nocardiopsaceae bacterium
GGCTTTGTCGCCCTTGGCGATCACGAGGACGCGCACGGCGGTGGGCCTACCGGCGCCCTAGAGCAGCGGCCGGAGCTGGAGGGTCTGGTCGCGCCGCGGGCCGACCCCGATGCCAGTCAGCGGGGCGCCGATCATGTTCTCGACCGCCCGCACGTAGTTCTGCGCGTTGCGGGGCAGCGCGGCGAAGTCCCTGGCCTGCGACAGGTCCTCCCACCAGCCGTCGAGGTACTCGCAGACAGGCACCGCGTGGTGGAACTCGGTCTGCGTCATCGGGACCTCGTCGTGCCTGGTCCCGTTCACGTCATAGGCGACGCAGACCGGCACCTTCGGCAGCCCCGACAGCACGTCGAGCTTGGTGAGGAAGTAATCGGTGATGCCGTTCACCCTGGTCGCATACCGCGCCAGCACGGCGTCGAACCAGCCGGTGCGGCGCGGCCGGCCGGTGGTCACCCCGTACTCACCGCCCGCCTTGCGCAGCCACTCGCCCTGCTCGTCGAGCAGTTCGGTGGGGAACGGCCCCGAGCCGACCCGGCTCGTGTACGCCTTGAGGATCCCGATCACCTTGCTGATCCGGGTCGGGCCGATCCCCGAGCCCGCGCAGGCGCCGCCCGCGGTCGGGGACGAGGAGGTCACGAACGGGTAGGTGCCGTGATCGACGTCGAGGAACGTGGCCTGCGCGCCTTCCAGCAGCACGAACTCGCCCTGGTCCAGCGCCCGGTTGAGCACCAGCGCGGTGTCGGCGACGTGCGGCTGGAGCCGCTCGGCGTAGCCCAGGTACTCGTCGGCCACGGCGTCAGCGTCGATGCCGCGCCGGTTGTACATCTTGGTCAGTACCTGGTTCTTCTCGCGCAGTACCAGGTCGAGCTTCTGCCGCAGGATGCCAGGGTCGAGCAGGTCCTGCACCCGGATGCCGACCCGGGCCACCTTGTCGCCGTAGGTGGGGCCGATACCGCGGCCGGTGGTGCCGATCCGGGCGTCTCCCAGGTAACGTTCGGTCACCTTGTCGAGCGCCCGGTGGTGCGGCATGACCAGGTGCGCGTTGGCCGAGATCAGCAGGCGGTCGCAGCTCACGCCGCGCTCGGTGAGGCCGTCAATCTCGTCGATCAGCACGCCGGGGTCGACCGCAACGCCGTTGCCGATCACCGGGGTGACCCTGGGTGAGAGTACGCCGGACGGAAGCAGGTGCAGGGCGTAGTGCTCGTCACCGATCACGACGGTGTGCCCGGCGTTGTTCCCGCCCTGGTACCGCACCACGTAGCTGACGCTGTCACCGAGCAGGTCGCTCGCCTTGCCCTTGCCCTCGTCCCCCCACTGTGCGCCCACCAGCACGATGGCCGGCATGTTCCTGCCCCTTCCAGGCTCCCCGCCTGCGGAGTCCTGACATTACCCGACCACCGCCGCGACATGCGGCGTCAGGCCGGCATGGCGCCCGCGGCGGAGTGCGGCGTCAGGCCGGCATGGCGCCCGCGGCGACGTGCGGCGTCAGGCCGGCATGGCGCCCGCGGCGACGTGCGGCGTCAGGCCGGCGTGGCGCCCGCGGCGGAGTGGGGTCGCGGGCGGGGTGAGTTGCGAAGCCTTGCCGGACTCCCTGGGCGGCGAGGCTCGCGGGTCAGAACTCGCCTAGCTCGGCGGCGGCGGCCGCGGCTGCGCTGCTGTCGCGGAGGAACTCGCGGCAGCGCTGGGCCTCATCGTCCTCGCCGATCGCCGCCGCTGCCGCGCCGAGGGCGTGCAGCGACCGGAGAAAGCCGCGGTTCGGCTCGTGCTCCCACGGGATGGGCCCGTGGCCGCGCCAGCCTGCGCGCCGCAACTGGTCAAGGCCGCGGTGGTAGCCGGTCCTGGCGTACGCATACGAGGCGACCAGGTCGCCCCGCTCGCGCGCCTGCTGCGCAAGCGCGGCCCAGGCCGCCAGGGAGGCCGGATGAGCGGCGGCGACCTGCGCCGGGTCGGTACCGGCGGTGAGCTCGGCAGTGGCCGGGTCCTCCGGCAGGTACACCGGTGGCGGACCGCCCAGCAGGTTCTGATGCTCCATGCCGCCCATCCTGCCGCGTCCCCGGCCTCCGCACCGCCCAGTCACCCCGGCCGCGCGCCCATGCCCCGCCCAGCGCCCGCCCGGCCGCCCCAACATCGCAGGGCCGACTTGTCATCTGTGCCAGTCATGAGATCGGGGCAATTCGGGCGGCGAAATGACTGGGACGGATGACATGTCAGTGGGGGCGTCAATGATGGCGGCATGACAAAGCAATCAGTGCCGGGTTTATGGGGTTATGGGGTCGTTACGAGGGAGGAGTTGACCGCGGGAGGTCTGTCCGATGCGGGGGTGCGGGCTCTGGTCCGGCGGGGCTCCCTGCAACAGGTCGCCCGGGGCGTCTATGTCCGCGCAGCGACCGCTGCCAAGGCCGGGCAGGACAGGGCCGGGCAGGACAGGGCGGCGGAGGCGCAACGGGCGGCTGCGGCGCTGGCCCGGCTTGGCCCGGAGGCCGCCGCCAGTCACTGGACGGCCGCCTCGATTCACGGGCTCGATGTGCTCGGACGCGAACCCGCGGGCCGGGTGGCCGTGACGCGCCCCCGCTCAGGAACGGGCAGCAGGAGCAGTCAGCGAGGCATATCTGTTCACGCGGCGGCGCTGCCGGGGCGGCATGTGACGCTGCAGCAGGGCGTGCGGGTGACCTCGGTGGCCAGGACCGTGGTGGATCTGGCGCGGGCCTTACCGGTCCGGGACGGGGTGGTGACCGCCGATTCGGCGCTGCACGCGGGCCGGACATCGAAGCGGGAACTCGAGCGCGTGCTCGCTGACTGCCGGCGCTGGCCGGGACTGGACCGGGCCCGGCAGGTGGTGGCGTTCAGCGATGCCAGGCCGGAATCGGTGCTGGAATCCGTCTCCCGCGTGGTCTTCGCCGAGCAGGAACTGCCGCCGCCCGACCTCCAGGTGTGGGTGGGCAGCGACGACTGGGTCATCGGCCGGGTGGACTTCCTGTGGCGCGAGTTTGCGACGATCGCGGAGGCGGACGGGACGGTCAAGTACGCGAACCCGTCCCGGGCGCTGACCCAGTTGCAGCGGGATGCGCGGCTGCGCGAGGCGGGCTTCGAGGTGGTTCATTTCACCTGGCAGGAGATCATGCAGGTCCCGGCTGAGGTCGCCGCGGCGATCAGGGAGGCCTTCCGCCGCGGCCGGCGGGCGTGACGGGGTC
>JAIRTY010000255.1 GCA_031254715.1 Nocardiopsaceae bacterium
CCCGCCGGTGACGCCCATCCGCCGCTGCTGGCCTGCGACGCGATGGTGGAGGCCGGGTCGGTGCGCGGCACTCGGCTGATCGGCGCCCGCGAGTTCTTCACCGGGGTGAAGCGCACGGCGCTGGCGCCGGACGAGCTGGTCGCCGCCGTGCACATCCCGCCCGCCCGCGGGCCGCAGCAGTTCGCGAAGGTCGGGGTCAGGAACGCGATGGTGATCGCGGTGTCCTCGTTCGCGCTCGCGCTCGACCCTGAGCGCGAACGGGCAGGCACCGGGCTTGGCTCGGTCGCCCCGACGCCGCTGCCCGCCCTCGCGGCCGAACGGTTCCTCGCGGGCGAGCTGGCCGAGCGGGACCTGTGGCGCTCGGCCGGCCCGGTCCCTGACCCGGTCGCCGCCCGGTTCGGCGAGCTGGTGGCCGCCGCCGCGGACCCGATCGACGACGTCCGGGGAACCGCCGCCTACCGCCGCCGCTCGCTCGCCGTGCTGGCCCGCCGCACCCTCAGCTGGGCCTGGCGGTCCTACCAGGAGGCGCCGCTATGCGCGTGACGTGCACGGTCAACGGCGCGCCCGCGGCGGCCCACGACGTCTGGCCAGGCGAGTCGCTGCTGTTCCTGCTGCGGGAACGGCTCGGCCTGCCGGGCGCCAAGAACGCCTGCGAACAGGGCGAGTGCGGGTCCTGCACGGTGTACCTGGACGGCGTGCCGGTCTGCGCCTGCCTGGTCGCCGCCGGGCAGGCGGAGGGGCGCGAGGTGCGGACCGTGGAAGGCCTCGCCGGCGACGCCGGGCTGCACCCGCTCCAGCAGGCGTTCCTCGAGACCGGCGCGGTCCAGTGCGGGTTCTGCACGCCCGGGCTGCTGGTCGCCGCCGATGACCTGCTGCGCCGGGTCCCGGCGCCGGCGGACGCCGACATCAGGGAGGCGCTGGCCGGGAACCTGTGCCGGTGCACCGGCTACCAGCAGATCCTGGCGGCGGTGCGGCTGGCCGCGCAGCGGCTGGCCGCGGACCGGCCGGCGGACGGGCATGATTGCGAACGGGAGTCCGGCGGGGCAGTGCCGTGACCCGCGCACCTGTCCGTACCCAGCCGGGCCAGCGCCCGGGCACCGGCCAGGGCCGCCGCCCGGGCGCGGACGGCGTCGGCGCCAGCTCGCTGCGCCCGGACGGGACCCGCAAGGTGACGGGCGAGTTCGCGTTCTCCTCCGACCTGTGGATGGCGGACATGCTGTGGGGCGCGACCCTGCGCAGCCCCCATCCGCGGGCCCGGATCCGGTCGATGGACATCTCGGGCGCGCTGCGGCTGCCCGGGGTCGCCGCCGTGCTGACGCACGTGGACGTGCCCGGGCGCGGGGTGTTCGGCCTGGAGGTGCCCGACCAGCCGGTGCTGGCCCGGGGCGAGGTCCGCTACCAGGGCGAGCCGGTCGCGATCGTGGCGGCCAGCCACCCGGAGACCGCCCGCCGGGCGGCGGCGGCGATCGCGGTCGATTACGAGGTACAGCCCCCGGTGACCGATGCCGAGGCCGCGCTGCGGAAGCGGGCCGCGCGCGTGCATCCGGGCGGCAACCTGGTGCGGCACGTGCGTATCCGCGCGGGCGACCCGGGCGCCCGGGCGGAGGTGGTGGTGCGCGGCTCCTATCAGGTCGGCATGCAGGACCAGGCGTTCCTCGGGCCGGAATCCGGGCTCGCCGTCCCGGCCGCCGACGGCGGGGTGGACCTGTACGTGGCCACCCAGTGGCTGCACGTGGACCAGGAACAGGTCGCGGCCAGCCTGGGGCTGCCCGCCGGCAAGGTGCGGCTGGCGCTGGCGGGGGTCGGCGGCGCGTTCGGCGCCCGGGAGGACCTGTCGATGCAGGTCCACGCCTGCCTGCTGGCGCTGCGCACCGGCCGGCCGGTCAAGATGTGCTACTCGCGGGAGGAATCGTTCTTCGGCCACGTGCACCGGCACCCGGCGAAGCTGTACTACGAGCACGGCGCCACCGCCTGCGGCACGCTGGTCTACCTGCGGGCCCGCATCTACCTCGACGGCGGAGCCTACGCCTCCACCTCGGCGGCGGTGGCGGGGAACGCGGCGACGCTCGGCGCGGGCCCGTACCGGATCCCGAACGTCTCGATGGACGTGTACGCCGCCTACACCAACAACCCGCCGTGCGGGGCGATGCGGGGGTTCGGCGCGGTCCAGGCCTGCTTCGGCTACGAGTCGCAGCTGGACGAGCTGGCCCGGCGGCTCGGAGCCGACCCGGCCGAGGTCCGCATCCGCAACGCCCTGTCCCAGGGGTCGGCGATGCCGACCGGGCAGCTGGTCGACTCCCCCGCGCCGGTGGCCGAGCTGCTGCGCCGGGTCAGGGCCGCGCCGCTGCCGCCGGCCCGGCCGGGGCCGTCCGCGTCCCCGGACCTGCGCGAGCTGCCGGGCGGGGTGGCCAACACCACCCACGGGGAGGGCGTGGCCCGCGGCATCGGCTATGGCGTGGGCATCAAGAACGTGGGCTTCTCCGAGGGGTTCGACGACTACTCGACCGCCCGGGTGCGGCTGGAGCTGGCGGCGGGCGAGCCGGTGGCGACCGTGCACACCGCGGCCGCCGAGG
>JAIRTY010000272.1 GCA_031254715.1 Nocardiopsaceae bacterium
CGTGTGCTCTTCCGATCTAGCCGGCCGGGAGGTAGCCGATCCGCGCCGCCTCCGGCCGCCGCACCAGCCCGCTGGCGGGCGCCAGCGCCCCCGCCAGGCACCGCAGCAGCGTGGTCCGCCCGGATCCGTCTCCCCCGACCACGACCGCGACCCGGCCGGGCTCCGCGCGGAAGCTGACCCGGTCAAGGGCGAGCGTGTCACCCTATCGAACGGTCACCGTCTCGGTACCCCACCAGCCGCCAGCGGGATCGGCTGCCGGGCTGCGGTGACCTGGGCCCTCGTAGAGGCCGGCCATCGTCACTCCCCGGCTATCGCGGCCGCCGGGGCGGGCGAAGCAGCCTGGCCGCCCCCGGAGCGCCGCGGCGGGGCGGGCGCCAGGAAGGACCGGAACCGCAGCACCGCCAGCGTGACCACGACCAGGCCGAGCACGGCCAGCAGGACGAACGGCCGCCACAGCGGCCCGATCGGCTCCGCCCGCAGCATCACGCCGCGCGATATCTCGTTGAAGTAGGTGAGCGGCAGGATGTAGGAGATCCAGCGCACCCCGGCCGCGATCGAGGAGAGCGGGAAGATCAGCCCGGACAGCAGCACCTGTGGCAGCATGATCATCACCGACAGCTGGATCGCCTGTCCCTGGTTCTCCGACACGCTGGAGATGAGCACTCCCAGCCCCAGCGTGACGAACAGGAACAACACCGCCCCCAGCGCGAACACCGCGTACGAGCCGCGGAAGGGCACATCGAAGACCGCGACCCCGACCGCGAGCACGATCGCCAGGTCGAGGGCGGCCACGCCGAAGTACGGGACGATCTTGCCGAGGAACACGTCCCGCGGCCGCAGCGGCATCACCGCGAGCTGCTCCAGGGTGCCCGTCTGCCGCTCCCGTACCACCCCCAGGCTGGTGATGATCGTCCCGATGAACACCAGCACCACCCCGGCCAGCCCAGGGATCATCACGTTGGAGGTCTTGAGCCCGGGGTTGTACAGCACGCTCACCTGCGGCGGTGCCGGGCCGGTGCCAGGCTGGCCCGCCGCCCGGCCGCGGCCGGCGGCCAGCGCTGCCAGCGCGGCCTTGGCGGAAAACAGCTGGCTGCCGTCGATCAGCACCGCCGGCCGGACGGTGCTGGCTCGGGGGGACGACCCCCCCACACCCCCCCGCGAGGGTGCAGTGACCACCGCCGCCGCCGCGTGGCCGTCGCGCAGCTGGTGCTGCGCCCACTCCCGGTCCCCGGCCGGCGCCATCCTGACCACGTCGAACGAATGCCCCAGCCGGGCGGCCACGGCGGCGCCCTGCGGGCCGGCCACGACCGCCGGGACCTTCGACACGTCGAAGCTCGCCGCGTAGCCGAACACCACCAGCAGCAGCACCGGCATCACGATCATCATCGCCAGCGTCCGCCGGTCCCGCCGGAGCTGACGGAACTCCTTCACGATCATCGCCCACATGGCAGCTCCCGCAGCCGGGCGGGCGCGCCGGCCAGCAGGGCCAGGCACCCGGGGCCTTATATCAACGGCCGTTGAATTCTATGGCTGTTGAATTCCGGGTGTCAACGAGGAACCGGGACCTGCCTCACGCGGCGGCGCTCAGGCGGCGCGGCGCCTGGCCAGCCAGGTCATCCAGGCACCAGCCAGCAGCAGCGCCACGCCTGCCGCCGCCAGCGGCACCCGCCGCTGTCTCGCGCCCCGGGCCGCGGCGTTGCCGGCGTCCCTGAGCTGGGCCTTGACGTCCAGCTTCGCGGTGAGCGCGGCGATCGAATCGCCGACCTGGTGACGGGTGCGCTCGATGTCCTCGGCGAGCGCGCGCGGGTCGTCGGGGATGTCGTCGGCTTCCCCGGTCGCCGCCTGCGCCGTGGTGGCGGGCATCACTTGCTTGCCTTGCGGCTGGTCGGCGGTCATCGGTGCGCCCTCTCCCTGATCTCGTCCGCATCGGCCTTGATGCTCGCCCTGGCCTGGCTCGGCATCGGCGGCGTCGCCTTCTTGAGCAGCCCGCGGCCGAGCAGCGCCAGCACGCCCGCGATCAGGAGCAGCGCGCCGCCCACGATCAGCGCGCTCGCCCAGGCCGGAAGCACCAGCGCCAGCGCGATGATGGCCGCGGCGAGCAGCGCGGCCACGGCGTACAGAGCGAAGACGGCGCTGCCGCCGAGCATGCCAGCGCCCATGCCGGCCCGCTTGCCCTTCTGCGCCAGCTCGAGCTGGGCCAGCCGGATCTCTTCCCTGACCAGCCGGCTGATCTGCCCGGGGAGCTGCCGGGCTATCTCGCCGACCGGCCGGTCGGCGACCGCGCGCTGGCCGTCCTGCGTGATCTGATCCATGTCCGCGACCTCCCCCGGGCTGCGACCCGCTAACATGCCCTGCCGGTCTTGACGGTCGCGACCGGCGGCCGGGCGGCTGGCTCGCGGGCCGGAGGAGGAGCCAACAGTGAGGCTATTGGCGGCGACGGCCCCGCGAGCTGCCCGCACGGGCGATGCGCAGCCTGAAGATCGGCAGGATATGCCCTAGCTACCCGGGGACAGCCAGGCTAACCAGTGTCCTCGCTGGCCGGCCCGGCCGCCGGCCAGCCCGGTGCCCGGCTCCGCCCGCCCCGGTGGCGATCCCGGCCGCGGTCGCGTCCGCACCCGGGGCAGGCACGCTCCGGCATACTGCTCACCGGGCGGACCTGGACGAGGCAGTACATCCGGCTGATGGGATCGGCGATGGCGCGTGAATCAGTGGTGGCGGTCAGCTACCCGGTAGACGACGAGTTCCGCCGGATCAACTCCGGCATCCTGGCCGGCGCGGCCAGCGTCCGCTTCCTGGCCGCCCGGCCGGAAGCGGAGTTCCGGGAAACCATGCGCGAGGCGGACGTGCTGATCGGCTGGCACCTGAACCGGGAGCTGCCAGCCGGGATCCTGCGCGAGTGCCCACGGCTCCGGTTCATCCAGCTGCTGTCAGCCGGCGCCGATTCTGTCGACTTCACCGCCATCCCGGACGGGCTGCTGCTGGCCGGGAACGTCGGGGCCTACGCCGACCCGATGGCGGAGTACGTCATGGCGGTGACGCTCGCCCTGGCACGGCGGCTGCCGCAGCGCCACACCGAGCTCGCCAGGGGCGAGTTCGGCATGTGGAAACCGGTGCTCACGCTGGACGGCGCGGTGTGCGCGATCCTGGGCTTCGGCGGGATCGGCAGGGCCGCCGCGCGGCTGATGCGGCCGTTCGGGGCGCGCATCCACGCGGTCAACACCTCCGGCCGCACCAGCGAAGCGGTTGAGTTCGCCGC
>JAIRTY010000286.1 GCA_031254715.1 Nocardiopsaceae bacterium
ACGGTTGTGCCGGCTGCTGGTCACCGCCGTGGTCGCCCGCAGGCAGCGTCGATAAACTCCGCTGAGAGACGGTTGCGCTGCGAGTACCGGGCGATTCCGGTCAACCGGCCGGGGGCGGCGACCGCCGGGGCGCCGCCGCGGATTTCCCCGCCGAACGCGCCGCTCGTCCGGCCCGGATGGATCCTACTTAACATAATGTTCATTATCGGCTAACGGGCGGGACGCGCGGAACACTGGATTCCCGACCAGGAGCCGACGTCGCACTGACTCTCGGCGTTGTTCCCTGCGCTGACGGCTGTGCCGTCGGCACGCAGGCCAAGGGTGTGCGTGGAACCGGCCGCTACGTCGACGATGTCGTGCCAATCGCCGACTTCGCACTGTCCGTAGCTGTTATCGCCGACCGCGAGGACCCGTCCGGACGCCGTGACCCCTACGGTGTGGTAACTGCCTGCGCCCAGCGCCACTACGTTTTCCCACTGATCGACGTCGCACGCTCCGGTTGCCAGGTCTCCGGTCGCAACGGCCCGTCCGTCGCCTCTGAGCCCGACGGTGTGGAGATATCCGGCTGCAATGGCGGTGAGGTCGCGCCAGCCTTCAACGGCGCACTGCCGTCGCCGGTTGGTCCCCACGGCCAATGCTGAGCCGTCCGCCCGGACACCGGCCGAATGCCAGTCGCCACAGGCGAGGGCGACCATCTCGCGCCAGGACTGAACGTCGCATTGTCCTTCTGAGCGCCGGCCAGCCGCCAGCACGGTGCCATCCGCACGCAGCCCGAGCGTGCGGCGCCAGCCTGCGGCCACGGCCGTGACGCCTCGCCATCCGGCTACGTCACATTGCCCGTCGCCATTCCACCCCGTTGCCAGCACGGTGCCGTCCGACCGAAGTCCGACCGTGTGAGACCTGCCCGTGTTCGTCGCGGTATGGACATTGGCCGCGGCCACGGCGACGACGTCCTCCCACCGCTCAACACGGCATTCGCCGGCTGCACTATTGCCCACGGCGAGAACTGTCCCGTCCCGGCGCCGACCGGCCGAATGGCGCCTTCCGGCGGCCAGCGCCGACACGTTGACTCCCACTGTGCCCCCTCATCGGTCAGGATAGATGCCCGGCAACCTGCTTCGCGGATGCGTGTCTGGCGCTGCTGACCCAGCTCTCCTGCTGTTCGCCTAACCACGCCGCTAGCGGCCGCATGATCGTGATGAATCAGGAGGGCGGCGACCCGCCCGATCTATCATGATCATGGAAATCGGGGCGCGGGAATGGCGTGCGAGCGGCACGCAGGCGCGGCGCGGGAGCGGCACGCAGGCGCGGCGCGGCCGCGTGCCAGCCGCGCCCCGGATGGCACCCTCCCTATCACCGCTCATTTTGACAAAGTGCCAGCTCAGCGGCCTTTCCGGCGACAACGGCAGGGGCTGGCAGCCGCGCTGGCGGGGTGCCGGGTTTCTGGTCATTTCCAGGGCCGCCGCCGGGGTTCGCACGCTACGTTGTTGGTTGACTCCGTTGGCGGCACAACGCAGGCAGGGGCGGTCATGCGACAAGGTAAACGGCCGGGTCCGGGGCTGGCATCGTGAGCCGGGGCCGGTGGCGGCTGCGGCTCGCCCGGTGGCTGGCACCGTCCGGGACCTTAACGGAGCCGCCGGCCATTTCGCCGCCCCCTCCGCAGGAAATGGCGCCGGCTCCCGACGCCTCGTGGCCGAGCACGTGGGCAGAGCTGAGCGAGCAGATCGCGTGGCGGCTGCTGGTGCTCACCGAGCAGGCGCGCCCGGCGCTGGACGAGCTGGAGGACGGCGAGGACGACCCGGACCGGCTGGCCCGGCTGTACCAGGTTGACCACGGGGTCACCCGGATCCGCCGGGTGGCCCGCGACCTGCGGGTGCTGGCCGACCGTGGCAGCGAGGAGCTCGCCGGCCACACCACCTCGCTGCTGGACGTGATCAGGGTGGCTGCCTCGGCCATCGAGCACTACGGCCGGGTGACGGTCGGCCCGGTCGCCGAGCTCGCCGTGGTGCCCTACGCGGCCGACGACGTCGCCTCCCTGCTGGCGGCGCTGGCTGACAACGCGACCAGGTACTCGCCGTCGCCGGTGACGGTGAGCGCGCACCTGCTGGCCGACGGCAGCGTGATGCTCCGGGTGGAGGACGCCGGGCTCGGCATCGACTCCGGCGGGCTCGACGCCCTCAACACCGCGCTGTCAGGCCCGGTCCCCTCGGTCGGCGTGCTCAACGGCCGTCACACCGGGTTCGCGGTGATCCACCGGCTGGCCCGGCGGCACGGAGTGCGGGTCCAGCTGGCCCGGCGCCAGCCGCCCGGGCGGGCCGGTGCCGGGAGCGTGTCGGGAACCATCGCCATGGCGGTCATTCCCGCGCCGCTGCTGTGCGAGATCCCGGGTGAGTTCGCGCCCGCCGGGCGGGGCATCGGGCTGCCGCAGCGGCTCCCGGCGGCCGAGCCCGCCGGCCAGCTCGCGGTCGCGCGGGCGCCGTCTCCCCCGGCCGCCCGTTCCCCGGCCGCCCGCCCGCCGGCCGCGCGGCCCGCGGAACCGTCTCCCCCGGGCGCGTCGCCGCTGCCGGCGCGCGTCCCGGCGGCAGCGCGGCCCCTGCCGGGGCCGGGCGAGGACGAGGGCGCTGGCGCGGTCACCGCGCTGCCCCGCCGTGAGCCCGGCAGCGTCCGCACCTCGACGCGCCAGGCCCGGGCCGCGCCGCAGCAGAGCCAGCCGCCGTCCCCCGGGCCAGCCGCCGAGGGCTTCGCGTTCGCTGAGGACCTGCAGGCATTCAGCGCCGCGCTGGGCACCGGGCAGCAGGCACGGCAAGGGCCAGGCGAGGACGGTCCGGGTGACGCGGAAGGAAACCTGCCTTGAATTGGGACGCGCCTCCCCAGCTCCGCACTCCGCAGGAGTTCGGGTGGCTGATTAGCAACTTCGCGGCCGCCACGCCAGGCGTGAGCCATGCGCTGATCGTGTCGTCGGACGGGCTGCCGCTGCTGTCCTCGGACGGGCTGCCGGAGGACATGGCCGACCCGCTCGCGGCGGTGGCGTCGGGCATCCTCAGCCTCGGGAACAACATCGCCCGGCAGGTGGACGGCGGCAGCTGCGACCAGATCCTGCTGCGCCTGACCCACGGGCACTTCGTGTTCATGGGCATCGGCGAGCTGGCCGGGGTGGGCGTGCTGGTGGAGCCGGGCGCCAACCTGGGCGCAGTCGCCCACCAGATGGCCCAGCTGGTGGCGAGCGTCGGGCATGCCCTGACCCCCGAGCTGCGGGACGACCTCCGCCGGCACGCGCACGCCATGGGGAGCGTGTCATGAGCGGGAACGGTCAGCTGCGTGGCCGGACGGCCGCGACCAACCCGTGGGTGCGTCCCTACGTCCTCACCAGCGGCCGCACCCGGGGCGCCGGCGAACTGCTGGTGCACGCGCTGGTATCGGCCCCCGGGTACGACCCGCAGTTCGCGGCCACGCTGCTGCCGGAGGCCCGGGCGCTGTATGAGCGCGCATGCACCAGCACCGAATCGGTGGCCGAGCTGTCGGCACACTGCGGCATCCCGCTCGGCGTGACGCGCGTCCTGCTCAGCGACCTGTGCTCGGCGGGCCGGCTGCTGGTCGACGCGCCCACGGCCGCCGCCTCTCCCCTCGACCGGAACCTGCTGGAACGAGTTCTCGATGGCCTCAGGCAGTACGCTTAACCGCCGCCCGGCGCGCCGTACCTCGGTCAAGCTGGTCATCGCGGGCGGGTTCGGCGTGGGCAAGACCACCTTCGTGTCCGCGATCAGCGAGATCCCGCCGGTCAACACCGACAACTGGATGACCGAGGCGTCGCGGACTGTGGACCCGCTGGCGGTCGGCGACGCCAAGACCACCACCACGGTCGCGATGGACTTCGGCCGCATCACGCTGGCGCAGGACCTGGTGCTGTACCTGTTCGGGACCCCCGGCCAGGCCCGGTTCTGGCCCATGTGGGACGACCTGTCCCGGGGCGCGAGCGGCGCGGTGGTGCTGGTGGACACCCGGCGGCTGGCGATCTCCTTCCCGGCGGTCAACTACTTCGACGCCGACAGCGACGTGCCCTTCGTGGTGGCCGTCAACCTCTTCGACGGCCAGCAGACGCACCCGCTGGAGGAGGTGCGCGATGCCCTCCGGCTCAGCGGTGAGGTGCCGCTGATCACCTGCGACGCCCGCGACCGCCGGTCGGTGGCTGGCGCGCTGACCGCCGCGGTCAGCCACAGCCTGCGCCACTCGGGCGCCGGCGGGCGGCACGGCGCGCTCGCCGCGCGGTAACCCGCTGGCACGTCACGCGCTGGCACGTCACAGAAAGGCAGCAATGCGGAAGATCCTGATCGTCGGGTCCGGCCAGTCCGGGCTCCAGCTGGCGCTCAGCCTGCAGGCCGAGGGCTACGACGTGACCGTCATGTCGGCGCGCACCCCGGAGGAGATCCGGGGCGGCCGGGTCATGTCCACCCAGGCGATGTTCGGGCCTGCCCTGCAGGTTGAACGGGACCGGGCGCTGAACCTGTGGGAGGACCAGGCCCCCCAGATCGGGTCGCTGTACGTGAGCGTGGCGGGCCCGCCCGGCGTGGACGCGCTGCAGATCCCTGCCCCGTGGGCCGAATACGTCCAGTCGGTCGACCAGCGGGTGAAGATGGGCGGCTGGCTGGAGCTGTTCGCCCAGCGCGGCGGGAACGTCGTGTACCACCCGGTGATGACCTCCGACCTGGAAGGGCTGGTCCGGCTCTACGACCTGACGATCATCGCCGCCGGCAAGGGCGAGCTGGTCGAGCTGTTCGACCGGGACGCCACCCGTTCGCCGTACACGGCGCCGCAGCGGGCGCTCGCCGTCATCTACGTGCACGGCATGAAGCCGCTGCCAGGCCATCCCGCCACGCATGTCGGCATCAACGCGACCCCGGGCATCGGGGAGCTGTTCACGATCCCCGGGTACACCACCAGCGGCCCGTGCGACATCTTGTTCTTTGAGGGCGTCCCCGGCGGCCCGCTGGACCGCTTCGGCGACCGCCCGGACACCCAGGCCCACCTGGCCCGCACGCTCGATCTCATGCGCGAGTACATCCCCTGGGAGTACGAGCGGTGCACCGAGGTCGAGCCCACCGACGCCAGGTCCACGCTCACCGGCGCGTACGCGCCGGTGGTCAGGCACCCGGTCGGGAGCCTGTCCGGGAGCGCGTTCGTGCTGGGCATGGCGGACGTGGTGGTCGCCAACGACCCGATCTGCGGGCAGGGCTCCAACAATGCCTGCCACTGCGCCCGCATCTACCTGGACTCGATCCTGGAGCGCGGCAGGCAGCCGTTCGACCCGGACTGGATGCAGCGGACCTTCGACGCCTACTGGGAGTACGCCCAGTGGCCCACGGCCTTCTCCAACGCGATGCTCGGCCCGCTGCCCGAGCACGTCCAGCAGGTCCTGGGCGTCGCCAGCCAGAACCCGGTGGTGGCGCGGCGGTTCGCCGAGTGCTACGCGAACCCGCCCGACCTCGCGAACTGGCTGCTCGATCCCGGCAAGACCGAGGCCTACCTGGCGTCGGTGGCGGGCGAGCCAGCGTCCTGACCCAGGCCCGGCGCTGGCGGGCCTAGCGGCGGAGGCCGTTCTCGCGGACCGCGTCCCCGATGTAGACGTCGTCGACGTAGTCAAGACCGGCGGCGGCCGCCAGCGCCCCGCCGTCCCGTGACTCATCCGGCGGCAGGTAGCAGCCCTTCGGGTCCGGCGCCCCGATGACGCTGATCCCGGACTGGCGCCAGACCGCCCGCGCCCCCACCGCCATCGCCAGCGCGATCACCGTCGGGAGCTCGCTGAACGGCCGGTAGAAGTACACCAGGTCGGCGTGGTCCGGCTGGTGGCCCAGATACCGGCTCATGAGCTGTCCATCAATGATCGCCCACTCTGTGTAGTCGGTGTGCCCGGGGCCTCCCTTGACGGCCACGCTCAGCCCGGCGGCAGCCAGCACAGCGGGAACGTCCTGGCTCGGCCAGTCCACGACGACGACACTCTGGCATCCAGCGAGGATCCTGGCTGCCTTGGTCACGTCGCCTCCCTGCGCCTCGCGGAGCGTGCGCGCGCGGCGAGCCGCTTGCTACCGCATGGCTGGCTATCGGCCGGGCGCGAACCGCGGCCGTGATTCCTCCCCGTTCCCGAGGATAAGGCCGGCCGGGCCCGGCTTCGCAGCGGCCTGAAATCCGGGCCGCCCGCGACCGGGGCTGAGCCGCCTGCCGGCGCCGGGCATCCGGCCGCCTGCGGCCATGGGCCCTGCGGCCGCCTGCGGTCACGGCCCTGAGAACCCGCCGCTTGGCCCGCCGCCTGGGGTTTGACGCTCCGGTGACGGTCACGGGCTAGCTTGCCGCTGGCTGCCAGGACAGCGGCGCGGCCAGCGGCCGGAGCCGGACCAGGAACCCTAGCCAGAGGTGGCCGTGCAGTTCGCCTACGACAACGGAACGTGCCGCCGTGACCTGGAGCTGACCGCCGCGCTCCCGGGCGCGACCGTCGCCGACCTGGCGGCGGCGCTGGGGGCGCACGGGCCGGACCTCGTCATCGACGGGCGGCTGGCCGAGGGCGCTGCCCCGCTGGACGGGTCCGGGCTGCTCGCCGGGAGCACGGTGGCCACGGGCCGCGGCGGCCGGGAGGCCCGGCCTGCCAGTCCGGCCGTCATCGCCCGGGTGATCGGCGGCTGCGCGGCGGGACAATCGTTCCCGCTGGTCCCGGGCCCGGCGATCATCGGCCGGGACGAGGAAGCGGCGGTGCGCCTGCGCGGCCAGGCCGTGTCCCGGCGGCATTGCCGGCTGGACATCGCTGCGTCCGGCACGGTGGTGCTCACCGATCTCGGTTCGCGCAATGGCACCGACCTGAATGGCAGCCGCCTGACCGGCCCCGCCGCCGCCGGGCCTGGCGATGTCATCTCGGTCGGCGGCGAGGTGCTCCTGCGCCTCGTGTCGCCGGCCAGCACCGGCCCGCCGGCGCCGCAAGACCCGCTGCGCGGCCCTATCAAGAGGTTAACAAACCC
>JAIRTY010000313.1 GCA_031254715.1 Nocardiopsaceae bacterium
TCGTGCCCGGCGACCGGGTCGCGCTGGAGATCCTCATCCCCTGCCGCAGCTGCGAGGAGTGCCTGACCGGCCGGTATATGTCCTGCAAGCACAAGCAGGGCAGCTACGGCGGGTACAACCCGGGCGAGCCCCGCCTGAACGGCGGCTTCGCCGAGTACATCCACCTGCACCCGAACTCGCTCCTGCACCCGATCCGGGCTGACATCCCGGCCGAGATCGCCGTCATGTACAACCCGCTCGGGGCCGGGGTGCGGTGGGCGGTCCACCTCGGCGGGGTCGGCCTCGGCAGTTCGGTGCTCGTGCTCGGCGCCGGCCAGCGCGGCATCGCCGCCGTGATCGCCGCCAAGGCGGTCGGCGCCGAGACCGTCATCATGACCGGCCTCGCCCGTGACCACGCCAAGCTCGGGCTGGCGCGCGAGTTCGGCGCCGACCACACGATCAACGTCGAGGAGGAGGACACCCTGGCCCGGGTCCGGGAGATCACCGGCGGGGACGGTGTCGACGTCGCGCTGGAGTTCACGCCGATCGCCACCGACCCGGTCACCCATGCCATCGAGGCGATCAGGCACGGCGGGCGGGTGGTGCTGGCCGGCCTGAAAGGCGGCAAGGCACACCCGGTGAACACCGACCTGATCATCAACAAGGGCGCCACCGTGGTCGGCGCGTTCAGCGTGGACGCCCGCGGTTACACCGACGCGATCCGGATCATCGAGTCCGGCCGCTTCCCGCTGGCGAGACTGCACACCCACAGCTTCGGCCTGGCGGACGTGCCGCGCGCGATCGAGACGCTGGCGGGCGAGGTCGAGGGCGAGAACGCGGTGCACGTGGCGATCCACCCGGACCGGGGGTAAGGGGCGTCCCGATGCCGCTGATCGACATGCACGCGCACGTGCTGCCGGGCGAGTACCCGCCGCCCGGGCCCGCCACCGAGGGCTGGCCGTCCATGACCCCGGCCGGTTCCGGCGCCAGGCTGCTGGAATTCGGGCCGGTGAAGTACACCGCCCAGGCCGCCTACTTCGACGCCTCGGCACGGCTGGCGGCGATGGACGCGAGCGGGACCGACGCCGAGGTGGTCTCGCCCATGCCGCCCCTGCTCAACTACCGGCTGCCCGCGAGCACCGGGCGTGACCTGGCCCGCTGGATCAACGAGTTCATCGTGAAGCTGTGCGCGGCCGAGCCTGCCCGGATCTACGGCCTCGGTACCGTGCCCATGCAAGATCCGGACCTGGCAACCGCTGAGCTGGCCGCGATCGCGGCGGCCGGTCTGGCCGGGGTGGAGATCACCACCCAGATCAACGGCGTCTACCTGGGCGACGAGCGGTTCGCCGGCTTCTTCGCCGAGGCCGAGCGGCTGGGGCTGGCGGTCCTGGTGCACGCCCTCCCGGCCGGCCTCGGCGACAAACTGCCCCGGCACGCCATGCCGGACTTCGGCGTCGGCGTGGACGCCGCGCTGGGGGCATCCTCGATCATCGCCAGCGAGCTGCCCGAGAAGTGCCCCGGCCTCCGGCTCGCGTTCACGCACGGGGGCGGCGGCATGCCGCTGGTGCTGCCCCGCGCCCACTACTTCTGGGCCGGCACCTGGAACGAGGAGCCCGCCACCGCCGAGCGCGCAGCAGCCCCGGGCCGGCGCCCGCGTTCCCCGGCCGGCTACGCCCGCAGGTACTGGTACGACACCTGCGTGTTCGACCGCCGGGCGCTGCGCTACCTGATCGACATGATCGGGCCGGACCGGCTGCTCATCGGCACCGACTTCCCAGCCATGCCGCGGGAGGACCCGTGCGGGAAGACCTTGCGCTCGCTCGGCCTGCCCGCCGCCGTGCTGGCCGATATCACCTGGCACAACTGCTTCCGCTTCCTCGGCACCGAGCCGCCCGGATAGCCGGCGGCCCGTCCCGCTGGGCCAGCCGGGCCAGCGGTCTACCTATGACGATCGGCACGCCGGCGCACGCGATTTTCACGCAGTGAACGCCGTGCCCGCCGCCGCGAAGCAAAGAGGATATGCACGAGATGACCATGGAAGAACATTGGCTACGCTCGCCCTATGGCCGAATCCGCACCGCGATCCGCCGTAGCCGCGGGGCCCGGCGGCGCGGACTTCGCTAGCGACGAGGTCCCGCAGATGTGGCCGGGAGGCGTCGTGCAGCGGCCGCCGCGGCTGCTGCTTACCTTGCTCGGGGACTACTGGTGGCGGCGGACCGAGCCGCTGCCGTCCGCCGCACTGGTGGCGCTGCTGGCGGAGTTCGGCGTCAGCGACTCCGCGGCCCGGGCCGCGCTCAGCCGGCTCACCCGCAATCAGCTGCTGATCACCGAGAAGAGTGGCCGGCGGACCGTGGTGCGGCTCAGCCAGCGGGCCGCCAGGGTGCTGGATGACGGCGGGGAGCAGATCTTTTCGTTCGGCCGGACCTCGCGGCCGTGGGACGGCCAGTGGAGCCTGGTGGCGTTCTCCATTCCCGAGCACAACCGGGCGGCCAGGGACCTGCTGCGCAAGCAGCTGCGGTGGCTGGGGTTCGCCCCCCTCTATGACGGGCTCTGGGTCTCCCCCCGTGACCACGCCAGCGAGGTGATCAGTGAGCTCGCCGAGCTGGGCATCACGACCGCCACCGCGTTCCGCGCCGCCACCATCCCCGGCGTGAGCCCGGACGGGCTACCGCAGCGGGCCTGGGACCTGGACAGCCTGCGAGCCCGGTACGACCACTTCATCAGCAACACCGAGCGCCTGCGGGAGCGCACTCTGGCGGGACGGGTCTCGCCGGTGGCGGCGCTGGTCACCCGCACCAGGGTGATGGACGAATGGCGCGCCTTCCCCGGGCTCGACCCCGACCTGCCGGACGAGCTACTGCCCGACGCGTGGCCGCGCGCCACCGCCCGCGAGTTGTTCACCACCACCTACGATCTGCTGGGCCCGCTCGCCGCCCATCGCGTCCGGCAGATCATCGCCCGCTACAGCCCCGGGCTCGCGGTCCACGCCACCCACCACAGCTCGGAACTGCAGACCGTCCCGATCCCGGCGGACCAGGCGCCCGCCGGGACGGCCGGCCCGGAATCCGCGGGACCGGCGTCCGCCGAGGCCGCGCAGCCTGTCCCGCTGGCCTAGGGTGTCGCGCCCTGGCTCCCCGGCCCGGCCGCGGCCCGTCGCAGGCGGCCGCTCTGCCCGGCGCAGCAGCAGCCACGCCGCGGCCAGCACCCCGGCGAACGCCGGCAGCCAGGCGAGCCGTTCCGCCACCCAGAGCGGGCCGGCCGGGGCCGTCAGCAGCCCTGGCAGGCGGCCGAGGCCCAGGCCGGCCAGGCTGACCGTGAGCATGGCCGTCTGGTGCCACAGGAACAGCGTCATGGCCGACAGGTTGACCAGTGCGACCACGGCCCACGCAGCCGGGCGGCGCAGCAGCCGCCGCAGCGGCCCGGCGGCCAGCAGCGCGAGCCCGACCTGGGCGACGCCGAACGTCACGGCCGCGAGCGAGGGCGGGTTCAGGTTGGAGATGGCAGCCCCGTTCACGCCCACCATGCTGGCCGGATAGCCGGCCCAGGCCACCAGCGCCGCGGTGGCGGCCGCGCCCGTGCCCAGCATGACGACCGCGGCCGCGCGGCCGCGGAACGCGCCCCGGGCCCACGCGATGCCGAGCAGGTACGGCACCAGCCAGCCGGCGGCGACGTTCACCCAGCCGGCCCAGGCCGGGCCGCCAAGCCCGAACCGGACGGCATCCGTTCCCGCTACCACGGCGGCCGGGAGCGCGGCCGCGGCCGGGCCGAGCCGCCGCACCAGCGCCACCGCCAGCGGGGTCAGCGCCGTCAGCCCGGCGTACACCACCAGGAACCACAGCGGGCTGAGCACGAGCTTGAGCACGGTGCCGAGCACCGGGCCCGGCACCCCGGCGAGCCACAGCCCGGCGGCCGCCAGTGCCCACACCCCCAGCAGGATCAGCACCGGCCAGGACAGCCGCGCGAGACGGCGGCCCAGCCAGGCGGGATACTCGCGGCCGGATGCCGGGCAGCTGCGGGCCGCTGCGTAGCCGCCCACGAAGAAGAAGACCGCCAGCGTCTGGAAGATCCACGACAGCGGCGCCAGGGCGGGCATCGTGGCCAGCGGGCTCGCATCGCGCAGCGTCACTCCCGCCAGCGGGCCCGCCGCGTGCGCGGTCGCTCCCGTCGCCGCTGGCAGCACCGTTCCCGGTCCGCCGCGGGTCAGCACGAGCGCCGTGACCAGCCAGTGGCCGAGGATGACCCCGGTGATGGCCAGCGCGCGGAGCGCGTCGACGGCCCGGTCGCGGTGCGGCGGGGTGGCGGCGTCGATCCGCGCGGCGAGTGCCCTGGCGCGGCCGCGGGTCCTGGCGGTCATCGGGTGACTCCGGCCGGCTCACCGAGCGCGATGTAGGCCAGGTTTCGCAGCGAGACCCCGCCCGGCCGCAGGT
>JAIRTY010000327.1 GCA_031254715.1 Nocardiopsaceae bacterium
CAGTGCCGCCGCCCGGCGAGCCCCGGCGTGCCCGCTGGCCAGGCTACGACGTGCGCCGTTCCGGGCCGGATCTCCTGGTCACAGCCGGGGCAACGGTAGGTCTTGGCGGCGGCGGCCCCCGGCACCGGGCGCACCACCCATTCCCCGTCCGGCCAATCCTCGGTCCGCTCCGGCCCGAGCCGGAGCGGCGGGCCTTCCGCTCCCCCGTTCGCGCTGGTCGCGCCCGGATGGGTGCGGGCGGGCACGCCACCGCGGGGCCTGCGCGCCACCCCGGCCGGCAGGCGGCGCGCTCGGCGGGGGCTCATGCGCGTCACTGTATGGCATCGCGGCGGGGCATCGCGCAGGCCCGCTTACCCGTCTCGAACGGGTATCACTCCTGGCAGTCCCCTTGACGAAGCCGGGGCCTGTTCCGGCTTAATCGGTATGTCGTAATCCTTCCTCACCGAATTGGGGGGACTCATGAGCTCATCCCGGCAGGTCCGGCGCCAGGTTTTCGGAACCTTAGTCGCCGCTGCAACGGTCTTGGGCGTCACCGCGGCCGCCGGCGCTGCCGGAGCCTCGCCGCAGAGCAGGCACCCGCTGCAGGGCAGCACTCCCCGCTGGCTGCACCAGGCCCATAACCTGGGCCGCACGCCATCGGCGCAGCGGGTCAGCTTCGGGGTGCTGCTGCACATGCGGGACCAAGCCGGCGCGGTCAGCCAACTGCAGGCGATCTCCGACCCCGCCAGCGCCAGCTACGGGCACTGGCTGTCCAACGCGACGTTCGACGCCCGCTACGGCCCGGCCCGCTCCGACGTGACCGCCGTGCAGGGCTGGCTCCGGTCGCAGGGCTTCACGGTCGGCAAGACCCTGCCGAGCGGGATGCTGGTGCAGGCCAGCGGCTCGGCCGCGCAGGTCCAGCAGACCTTCGCGACCACCCTGAACAGCTACCGCTACCTCGGCAAGACCGTGCGGGCCAACGCCAGCCAGCTGAGCCTGCCGACCGGCACCGCGACGGCGGTGAGCGGCGCGATCGCCGGCGTGATCGGGATCGACCAGGGCTCCACGCTGAAGCAGCCGGCCGGCAGCGAGCCGGGGCCGCCGCCGGGCGCGCGTTTCGGCGTCCAGCCGTGCTCGTCCTACTTCGGCCAGAAGGTCGCCACCGACAAGCCGGTCGCCTACGGCGCGCACCAGCCGTACGCCGTGTGCGGGTACGTGCCGCAGCAGTACCAGTCGGCCTACGGCGAGAGCAAGCTGCTGAACTCCGGCGTCACCGGCAAGGGCGTCACGGTCGCGATCACCGACGCGTACGCGGCGCCCACGATCTACCAGGACGCGCAGAAGTACAACCAGGTACACAACCAGCCGCAGTTCACGCCCGGGCAGTTCTCCCAGATCGTTCCCAAGAAGAACGGCTTCGACCTGGTCAAGGAGTGCGGCGCGCAGGGCTGGTACGGCGAGGAGACCCTGGACGTCGAGGCCGTGCACGCCATGGCCCCCGGCGCCAAGATCGTCTACGTCGGGGCTTCTGACTGCTCCAGCGGCCTGGACAACGCGTGGGCGAGCGCCATCGACAACCACGTGGCTGACGTCATCACCAACTCGTGGACCGACGGGACCGATGACATCAACCTGCTGGGCTCCGCCTACGTGGACTTCTACCAGCAGTTCTCGAAGGAGGCTGCGCTCACCGGGATCACCGTGAACTTCTCCTCCGGGGACAGCGGTGACCACACCAGCGGCGGCACCAACCCCTCCGCCAAGACCGTGGAGTTCCCGGCCGACCTGCCGTACGTCACCGGCGTCGGCGGCACCAGCGTCCAGATCGGCAGCCGCGGCCAGTGGCTGGGTGAGGAAGGCTGGCAGACCGACTACTCCGTGCTGACCAACGGGGCCTGGTCTCCGGCACCGCCAGGGACCTACAGCTCCGGCGGGGGCGGCGGCACCAGCCAGCTGTTCGCCCAGCCCAAGTACCAAGCGGGCAAGGTCCCGGCCAGCATTTCCCAGTTCTACGGCGGCGCGCCGATGCGGGCGGTGCCCGACATCGCGATGGCCGGCGACCCCAACACGGGGTTCGAGGTGGGCGAGACCCAGGTGTTCCCGGACGGGACCTACTGGGACCAGTACCGGATCGGCGGGACCAGCCTGTCCTCGCCGTTGCTGGCTGGCGTGGTAGCGGTGGCCGACCAGTACAGCCACCACCCGCTGGGGTTCATCAACCCGCTCTACTACCGGCTGCTGGGCGGGGGTGGCGTGCACGACCTGGTCGCGCCCACGTCGCCGCTGTCCGAGGTCCGCAGCGAGTTCGTGAACTCCGTCGACAACTCCCAGGGGCTGCTGTTCCGGCTGCAGACCATGGACGTGCAGAGCTCGACCCTGCATGACACCCCTGGCTACGACGACGAGACCGGTGTCGGCTCGCCCGCCGGCCCGGCGTTCTTCACCCAGCTCGCACGGCCCTGAGCGGTGCCTGCCGGGGCCCGGGGGACGCTCCCCCGGGCCCCGGGGCACCCGCCGGGCAAAACCGGCTCTTTATCGCTTCCCCAAAGCCGGGTAACAATTGGGTTGGAAGCATAAGGTGATCGGACCGCCCGATCGCCAGAGGTATGCCCAGCACCAAGGCTGCGGCGGGGCGGTGGCCCGTCGGAGCCGGGGAGGCGAGAGCATTGCAGCGGTTTGTCACCATCTTCGTGGCGGTCGTGATCATCGTCTGGATCGTGTCCGACCCGTCAGCCGCCGGCAATACCGTCCACAGCTGGGTCACCGGCATCATCACGTTCTTCCAGCACCTCGTCGTGTAAGCGCGGGCCGGGCCGGCGCCCCGCTAGTGTTAGCTCGTGCGGCTCGTCATTGCCCGGTGCAGCGTGGACTATGCCGGACGGCTCACCGCGCACCTGCCGCTCGCCACCCGGCTGCTGATCGTCAAGGCCGACGGTTCGGTGCTTGTGCACAGCGACGGCGGCTCCTACAAGCCCCTCAACTGGATGTCGCCGCCCTGCCGGCTGGCGGAGTCGCCGGGCCTGTGGCGGGTGATCGGCAAGGCGGGCGAGGAACTGCGGATCACGATCGAGGAGATCCTGCACGACTCCAGCCACGAGCTGGGGATCGACCCGGGCCTGGTGAAGGACGGCGTCGAGGCGCACCTGCAGCAGCTCCTCGCCGCACAGGTGGCGATCCTCGGTGAGGGCTGGCGGCTGGTGCGACGCGAGTACCCGACCGCGATCGGCCCGGTCGACCTGATGTGCCGGGACTCCGGCCCGGTGACGGTCACCGTGGCCGGGGACGGCCGCACGGACCGGGACGGCCGCACGGACGGGACGGGCGGTCGCGCGGACGGGACGGGCGGTCGCGCGGACCCGGCGGGCGGTCGCGCGGACGGGGACGGCTCGCGCCGGGGGTCTCATGTCGCGGTGGAAGTCAAGCGCGTCGCGGGGGTCGACGCCGTCGAGCAGTTGACCCGCTACCTGGAACTGCTGAACCGTGATCCGCTGCTGGCCCCGGTCAGCGGCGTGCTGGCCGCGCAGTCGATCAGGCCGCAGGCCCGGACGCTGGCGGAGGACCGCGGGATCCGGTGCGTGGTGCTGGACTACGATGCCATGCGGGGCGTGGAGCCGGCGGACACGCTGTTCTGACCTGGTGCCCGGCCGCGACACACGCAAGGTCTGGGAGATTCCCCACGAAGGCGGCCGCGACCGCTTAAGATACTGACCCTCTGTGCACCTACGATGCTGACCCGTGGCCTGTTACTGACCCGTAGCTGGAAAGCAGTCGGAATGGTGAGTCTCACACTAATTGTCCCCGCGAATCCCGCTCGTCCCGTTAGCATGCGCTGCTATGGGCGCTGACAGCATGGCGAGGCCGGCACTCCCCACCCGGACCTCCCGTTCCCGGCGCAGAGGGCGGCACTCCAGCCCGTACCAGCTCTCCGTGCCGCCGACCGCGCCGGTCCTGGTGCTCGCCATGCCCGGGCCCGCCAGCGCGGGCCACGAGGTGGCGAGCGGGATCGCTGACGCGGCCGGGGCCGCGTGCCCGGGCGTGGACGTCCGGGTCGGGTTCCTGCACGGCCCGGAGCTGAGCCTCGCCTCTGTGCTGGCCGAGCTGCCCGACCAGGGCGACGACGGCCTCCCGGCCGGCGTGGTGGTGCCGGTGCTGGCCAGTGCCCACCCTGATGTCAGCGCCGCGATCGCGGACGCCGCCGCGGGGTGCGGTGCCTTCGTCATCGTCACCGACCCGCTGGGGCCGCACCCGCTGCTGGCCGAGGTGCTGCACGCCCGGCTGGCCGAGGCGGGCCTGGCCCGGGCCGCCCGGGCCGGGCGGATCAGCATCACCAGCGAGGCCGGCGGCGTCATCGTGCTCGCCGTCGGCGGCGAGGAAGCGCTGCAGGCGGCCGGGGTGGTCGCGGTACTGCTGGCCTCCCGGCTGGCGCTCCCGGTCGCTGCCGCCTCGCTCGACTACCCGGCGACCATCAGGGACGCCGCTGCCCAGTTGCACGGGGCCGGGGTGACCAACATGGCCCTGTCGCCGTGCCTGATCGGCACCGAGGTCTCCCCCGGCACGCTGGAATCCCTCTCCGGGCAGGCCGGCATGAGGTGCGCCCCGCCGCTGGGCGACAACCCGGCGATCGGCCACCTCGTCGCCATCCGGTACGGCGCCGCGCTCGAAGACCCCAAGCTGGCCGGCCTGACACGCTGAGATCCCGGCAGCCGCCGGGGAGTCCTGCCGTCGCGCGCGGCCTCAGGGCCGCCGGTCAAGCAGGGCAGCGTTGACGGCACGGGCCTCGGCGGCAAGCTCGGTGACCTCGGCCACGGTCACGCCGGCCTCCCGGAGCAGAGCCGCGCCGCCGCCGGGGGCGAGCACCGGCGGCTCCAGCCAGGCGATGACCACCCGCCGCAGGCCAGCCTCGATGATGAGCTCTGCGCACGGGCGGGGCCGGGAGGCGCGCACCCGGCACGGCTCCAGCGAGCTGTACAGGGTGGCGTGGGCCAGGCCGCGGCGTCCGGGGCCGAGCTTCGCCAGCACCACTTCCTCCGCGTGGTCGCTGGGGTCGCGCTCGCGCGAGTACCCGGTGGCGAGGACGGCGCCGCCCGCATCCGCCAGCACCGCCCCGACCGCGTAGGCGGTCAGCGACGGCGGGCACCGGCGCGACAACTCGATCGCCTGCCGCAGCCACTGCCGGTCCGCCTCGGTCACCTCGGCGCCGTGCCCGGGCGGTCCCGGGCCTCGCCCCCGGTGATCGTGTGACTCCGCCAGGAGTAGTCACCGCCGTTCTCAGGCTCGGGCTCTTCGGGCCGTAATCACCGCGCGCCCGGCAGCCGCACGGATGGCTGCTCCGTCGAGTCCCGCGCGGGTCTCGGTCACCCCGTGCCGGAGCCAGGATGCCACGAAGGGCACCGGGCCGGTGGGCGGCAGCGGGTGAACCCAGAAATCACCGTCCCAGTCACTTCATCCGGGCGCTGCCACGCCGGCCGGGGGCGCCGCGGCGGTTCCGGCGCAGGCGCTGGCGGCGGGATCGAATCGAAAAAGCTCATGCCCTCAGGCTGGCACCATCCCCGCCGCCCGCGAGCCGGGCCAGCGCCGGTGCACCGAGCGGTGCTGGATCAGCTGGCCCGGTCGTCGGCGACGATGGTCAGTCCCGGTGGCACCCCGAGCGCGGGCAGGGTCAGCCGGGCGGCGTCATCGACGTGGATGCGCGGCGGCGGCGGCGGGCCGGCCGGGTAGAAGGTCCCCGGCCCGTAGAACTGGCCGTAGCGGATCACCACGCCGCCCGCCTGCAGCACCGCCCGTTCGTGCGCGGCGGTCACGGCGTGGCGGTCCCCGTCCGGCAGCTCCCAGGAGATGCTCTGCGCGATGACCCGCCTTCCCTGAGCCGCGGTCAGCAGGTTTCGCGTGCCCTCGCCGCGGATCCGGTCGTTGCGTCCGCTGAAGCGCCCCAGGTCGGCCGCGTCGTCGGGCAGGTCGGTCAGCTGGTGAAAGACCGCGTCAGGACCGAACGAGGACAGCGCCTGGGTCAGAGCGGCAAGATCGAAAACGTCGCAGACAACGGGCTCGGCGCCAAGCTCGCGCAGCAGCGCGGCCCGCTGCGGTGAGCGTGTCATTCCGGCCACCGTGTGACCGCCTGCCACCAGCAGCGGAACCAGCCGGACACCGATCACGCCGGTCGCGCCGGCAACGAAGATCCGCACGGGCACCAGACTAGGACCACCACCGGGCTGCCACCCGGGCTTCCACCCGGGCTGCCGGCCGGGCAGGCACCAGACCGGCAGCTATGGTCGGCCCTGCAGGCGGCCGGATGGCCCGTGACCGCCTACATCCATCCCGGCCACCTGGCCTCGCAACGGGTGGCACGCGCTGCCGGACTGGCACCCTCCGGCGATGTCCGCGACGGTGAGATCCGCTGGGCGGCGAGCCCGCCGCCAGCCGCGCGATCGCGGCCACGGGAGGGCGGATCTCCGAGCTGAAATGACCGCTGCGTGGCACAACATGCTTCATGCGCGTGGGGTCGCAGGCGGCGACCGCGCCGGGGCCGGGGCCGGGCACCGGCCGGATGCGGCTCACGTACCTCTCCCGTCAGCGGGCCTCCTCAGCTGCACCACTGTCATTGTCTCTGGACGACGACGCCATTCCGCGTTTTATGCGGTCGAGAATGCCAGGCCGCCGCTTGCGGGGCCGGGCAAGATCCTTATCGCCCGCTGCGCTGTAAAGAGGACACTCCTGATCGTGCTGAGAAGGGTCTGGCGGATCACCGAGCAGGGCGCCACACTCATCGCACCGGGTTGGCCGGTCCGCGGGCGGTGGTGCCCCTGGCGGCTGTGGGTATGCTGCCACTTGCTGTCTCCCGGAGCAGGGTGGAGTCCCGGTAGTATCTGTGCCCTTCTACCAGATACGGCATAGCGCAAGCAAGGACTATATAATGGCTCCGCTAAGCGATACTGATCCCGAGTCCGCCGCCCGCGAGCCAGGCAAGCGCGGGCCGTTCTGGGAGACTCCGGCCAGGTATGGGTCAGCTGAGGCCTTGACCAGTATGGGGACGATCGCGGCACCCTTGCTTGCCGGGTTCTCTCTCGCCGGATTCGTCCAAGTGCTCACCATCGGACCCGGGGATGTCCGGTGGCGCGGCGCGCCCGCACTATTTCTGATGCTCGCGGCAATCTGGCTTATCCTCGCCGTCCAGGCGACATTCTGGGCACGCCAGTACCAGGTGACCCCGGCTGATATGACGGAATGGTGGCCCGACTGGAAGCAGCCGTACCGGGCGCGGATGTTGCGCCGTGAGCAGGAGGCACACAACGCCGGTTTCCGGCGCTGGAGCAGACTGGCTCGCGTCGCATACGAATTGGGTCTTCTCTCTATCATCACGGCACTGACGCTGCTTGCGGTCCCGCCGGTCTCGGCATCAGATGCATGGCGCTGGCTGGCCGTCGCCGCTGGGACGATCGCGTTTACCGCCGAGCTTGGCTGGGGATTCCTGGCGCTAAGAAGACCACATAAGAAGCGGGCGACGTAGTCCGCGAGCGCCGCCCGCTTCCGGGGAGCTCCACCGCGTCAGGCTGAATCGGTTTTTACTCTTCTGCCTGGCCTGGCACGGGTGGTGCCCTGCCGCCAGGTGAGCACATCGGTGCTGTGTCTGGTAACCACGGGTGTTTCGGTTGTCGTGGCAGCTCAATTGGTCTTGTACGGTGCAGTTAAGCGGTTGTAGTTAAGGGAGGCGGGATGGCACAGAAGATAACCGTCGCGCTGGAGGATGATCTTGATGGTGGCCCAGCGGAAGAGACGGTGAGGTTCGGGGTCGGCGGCGCCGACTACGAGATAGACCTGAGCGCAAAGAACGCCGCGAAGTTCCACCGGCAGCTTGCGCCCTTCATTGAACATGCCCGCAGAGCCGGGCGGGGATCCCGGCGCCGGCCTGGGCGGTCCGCGGCAAGCCGCGAGCGCAGCGGCGGCATCCGGACGTGGGCGAAAGAGGCGGGCATCGCGGTCAGTGACCGCGGGCGCATCCCCGCCAGCGTGGTGGAACAGTACGAGGCCGCTGCCAGGCGACCCTGACCACGGCGTTACGAGGCGAAGCCCGACAGGATTGAGTCGACGCCTTCGTCGACGATCTGCCGCCCGGGGTTGAGCATGACCTGCGGGGGCTGTTCGGTGCCGCGCCAGCCGCTGACGTCGGTTCCGCTCGGCGCATGCCGGGCTATGAAGTCGGCCATGGTCGTCAGCAGTTCCTGGGTGGTTACCGGGCTCCAGCCATGTGGCTGCCCGACTCCGTAGATGAACTGGAAGCCCGGCGCCGGGGAGGTGAGCGCGTTGGTCTTCTGCTCGAAGAACTCCACGCCGTCATTGAGGAAGAACGTGTCCTCGGTCCCCACGTAGATATGCAGCCGGCCGGCGATCTTGGGGCCGAGCGCCTGCCATAGCGCTGTCACGACGGAGGACAGCTCGAGATGCTGCTGCCAGTACGCGGCCACGGCGTGGTCGATGACGCCGCTCTGCTTGTCCCAGATCGGCGCCGGGTAGCCGTCGGCGCCCTGCGGG
>JAIRTY010000334.1 GCA_031254715.1 Nocardiopsaceae bacterium
CAGTGCCGCAGCCGGGCCGCGACCGCGCGCAGGTCGGCGCCGTCCAGCACCAGCACGACCAGCCCGAAACCGGCCAGCACGCACCCGCACGCGAGCGCGGCCACACACGCGTTCGGGAAGAAGCCGTGGGCGGGCAGGTTCATGGCCACGGCCGCGCCAGCGGCGCCGCCGGCCAGTGCGCCGGCGACGCCGGCCCCGCTGGCCCTGGCCACCCCCCGCAGCGCCGCCCGGCCGTCCGGCCGCCCGACCGCGGCCAGCAAGGCCAGCCCGGCCAGCAGCAGGCCCACGGTGTTACCCAGCCCGAGCGCGGGCACCACCCACCGGGCTGGCACCAGCGGCACCGCGATCACGTCCGCCGCGATCACCACCAGCCAGCCGGCCACCAGGCCGGTCCCGGCGGCCCGGCTGCGGCCCTGCGCCAGCAGCACCCGCGACAGGTGCGTGGCCAGCCCGAATCCCACCAGCCCGGGGGCGAAAGCCGTGAACGCGAACGCCAGCTCATGAACCCCGGCGCCGGGATTGAACAGCCGCGCGGCCGGCCAGGCGGCACCGGCCAGCAGCGCCGCTCCCAGCCACGAGACCAGGGTGACAGCCCGGGTGGAGGACGCGGCCACGGCCTCGAAGCTGCCGCCCTCGCGGGCCGACAGCACCGGGAAGGCGCTGGTCACGATCGGCACCGCGAGCACCGCATAGGGCAGGAAGAACATCTGCCAGGCGTAGTTGTACAGCACCAGCGCACCCCGCCCGCCCTGGCCGTTCGCCAGCACGATCACCGCCACCACCGCCGCGTCCTGGGCGACCAGCGCGGCGACCCCGACCGCGGCCAGGCCCCGGGCCCGGCGGGCGACGCCGGCCGGGAACCGCAGCGCGGGCCGCAGCCGCAGCCGCAGCCGGAGCGCGGGCACCAGCGCGGTGAGCGCGAGCGCCGCCACGCCGGCGGTCGTGCCGACCGACAGCATCAGCTCCGCTGGCTCGGGCAGCGCGGCCGGCCGGTTCTGGTAGCCGCCGCCCAGCGGCACGAACGCCACGTATGCGGCCATCACCACCACGCTGGACAGCACCGGGGCCAGTGCCGGGGCGGCGAACCTGCGATGAGCCTGCAGGATGCCGTAGAGCACCACCGCCAGGCCGTACAGCAGGATCTGCGGCGCGAACACTGCCAGCATCCGGGTGCTGACCGCCGCGGTGGCGGCCTGGCCGCACCCGGGCGAGCCAGACAGCAGCACCGAGACCAGCGGGCCCGCCACGACGGCGATGACGGCGCTGACCGGGACCAGCAGCAGGACGGTCCAGGTGAGCAGCGCGGACGCGGTCTGGCTGGCCTCTCCGGCCGCCTCCGGGTCGCCCCCGGGGCTGGCCCGCCGCGCGGCAGGCCCGGCCAGCAGCGGCACCACGGCGCCGGTCAGCGCGCCGCCGAGGACGATGTCGTAGATGATGTTCGGCACCTGGTTGGCGGTCGCGTAGGCGGTGCCGAGGCAGGTGTGGCTCACGGTGTGCGCGAACACCAGCTGGCGGCCGAACCCGACCACCCGCGCCAGCACCGTGATCACGCCGATCATGACCGCGGCCCGGCCTATCCCCCGGCCTGCCTGCCACAGCGGGCCCGGCTCGGTCACTGGCGCGGAGGTCCCGGTCACGCGGAAGCCGCGCCCGCGGACGGCCCTCCTCGCCCGGCTGGGCCATCTCCCCCGGCCCGCCGGGGAAACCGCCCGTCCGCGGTCACCGGGGGCACCGGTCCGGTCGGCTCGCCGTCCGACCGCCGTGCCGCCGTCGCGGCCCTGCCCGCTCTAGCTGCGGAACGGGATCGCCCGGGGCCGGTGCCAGCCTCCGATCCGGCGGCCGGGCCCGGTGCGGGCTGGCCCGCCGTCCGGCCGGGGCCCGGCTGGTCAGGGACCGGCCCGCCAGCGGCAGCCGCCGGGCGGCGTCCCAGCATGTCCAGCCGGCGCAGGACCGGGGTGCGCTCGATCACGGCCGTGAAGCTGACCTTCTCGCTAACGGCGGTCAGGCCCGCGGTCAGGGCCAGCACGGCCAGCCGGGCGGGCCGGGGCAGGCCGGCGGCCGCCGCGGTGCCGAGCATGGCCCCCACCGCATTGGCGCCCGCATCCCCGAGCATGGCGCGTTCTCCCAGGTCCTCGCCGATCAGGCCGGCCACAGCGCCCATCGGCGCGGCGGCGGCCTGCGGGCCGGGGGCGCGGCCGGCGGCGAGCAGGCCGCCGGCCGCCAGCGCGACCTTGGCGGCCCGGCCCGGGCGCAGGTCGAACAGGTTGATCAGGTTGGCGCCGCCCGCGATCAGCCCGGCATTGATCACGAGGTCGGCGATCCGGCCGCCGGCCCCGCGGCCGGAGCCGCCAGCGGCGCCGGTCCTGCCCAGCACCGCGCTGGCGGCCAGCCCGGTTGCCCCGATGCCAGCGAGCTTGATCGTGCCGGTGGTGAGCTCACCGGCGGCCAGCGCCCCGAGATGGCCCCGGAACCCGCGCGGCCCGCCGCTGCCCGCCAGGTCGTCGTAGCAGCCGAGCCCTCCGGCACCAGCACCGGCGGCGATCAGCGCCGCCCTGGCACGGGGGGTGAGCCCGGGGGCGGTGGCTGCCGCCGCGGCCGCGGCGGCAGCCACCGCCC
>JAIRTY010000339.1 GCA_031254715.1 Nocardiopsaceae bacterium
GTCATCCTGTCCGCCCTGGTCACCAGCGTTATCGCTGCGGCAGGCGGGGAGCGGCGGCGGCGCGAGCAGGCACTGCTGCGGATCAGGGGTGCCACGCCGCGCACCATCATCGCGCTGGCCGGGGCCGAAGCACTGCTGGCCGGGGTGCTCGGCTCGGTCATTGGCCTGGCAGGATCGCTGATCGCAGGGCGGGCAGCGTTCGGTGCCACGCGATTCGGTCCCTCGCCGGGGCAGGCAGTCGCCTGGGCGGCGGCGGCCGCGCTCGCCGGGCTGATCCTTGCCGCTGCCACCATCGGCGTTCCGGCGTGGAAGGATGCCCGCACCCTTTCGGTCCGCGGCGCGCGGGGGGCCGTCGGGCGGGCCCGGCGGCCGCTGTGGGCGCGGCTGTACCTGGACGTGTGGCTGCTCGCCGCGGCTGGCGTGATTTTCTGGCGGACTGTGCGGAGCGGCTACCAGGTCATCCTGGCCCCGGAAGGGGTTGCGACGATCTCGGTGAGCTACGAGACGTTCCTTGCGCCGCTGCTGTTCTGGCTAGGTGCCGCGCTGCTCTCCTGGCGGGCCGCGGCCGCGCTGCTCGGTCGCGGGCGGCCGGTGCTGGCCCGCGCCGCCCGGCCGCTCGCGGGCAGGCTGGCCGGGGTGGTGGCCGCCGCCATGTCGCGGCAGCGGCGGCTGCTGTCACGGGGCCTCATGATCATCGGGCTGACGGCGTCGTTCGCGGTCTCGACCGCGGTCTTCGACGCGACCTACGCTCAGCAGTCCCGGGTCGACGCGCAGCTGACAAACGGCGCGGATGTGACGGCGTCTACCACGGCGGAGGCGGGCCTGCCCGCCGGGGCGGTGCCGGCGGCCAGGCGGCTGGCCGGCGTCGCGGCGGTGCAGCCGATGATGCACAGGTTCGCCTACGTGGGGAACGATCTGCAGGACATGTACGGTATCGACCCCGCGCATATCGCCGCTGCCACGCCGATGTCTGATGCGTTCTTCCAGAGCGGGAAGGCAGCGCAGGTACTGGCCGCACTGGCGGCGCGTCCCGACGCGGTACTCCTCTCGGCGGAGACGGTGCGCGACTACCAGCTGCGCCCTGGCGACCTGATCAGGCTCCGGCTGCAGTCCGCCCGCGACCACGCCTACCACATCGTCCCGTTCCACTATGCGGGGATAGTCAGGGAGTTCCCCACTGCGCCCATGGACTCGTTCTTCGTCGCGAACGCGTCCTACCTGGCTCGCGTCACCGGGTCACCGGCCTACCAGGACATGCTCATCCGGGCGAGCGGCCCGCCCCCGGTGGTGGCGAGGGAGGTCCGGCACGTGCTCGGCCCGGTGTCCGGGGCGGTCGTCCAGGACATCGACACCCAGCTGAAAATCACCCTGTCTGGCCTGACCGCGCTCGACCTGTCCGGCCTGACCAGGCTGGAACTGACGTTCGCGTTCATCCTGGCCGGTGCCGCATCCGCGCTGGTGCTGGCGCTCGGACTGGTGGAGCGGCGCCGTACCTTCGCAATCGCCGCCGCGCTGGGCGCCCGGCGACCTCAGCTTGCCTCGTTCGTGTGGAGCGAGGCCATCTTCGTGACGGCCGGCGGCATCCTGCTAGGCGTGCTGACGGGCTGGGCGCTGTCGTTCATTGTCGTCAAGATCCTGACCGGCGTGTTCGACCCGCCGCCGGAGCACCTGTTCGTCCCGTGGGCATATCTGGCAGCCCTGGGCGGGGTGACCTGCGCAGCCATCGCCGCTGCCGGGATCGGGGTCATGCGCGCCCTGCAACGCCCCTCGGCGGACATCATCCGGGACCTGTGACCTGCCGATGACGCCGGCGGGGCGGCGGGGCCAGTGCGAGCCCTGCAGCCCCGCGGGCTTCTGCCGAGGTGGTGTGCTGGCGCAGCGCCAGCGATCCGTTACTGGGATCCCGAGAACTCGTACTGGACGTTGCCCGAGGTGTCAGCATGGCCCCCCGGCCCGTCCGAGGGCAGGGACGATTCGTTCTCGGTGGCGGATTCGCCTTCCGGAGAGGACGGTTCCGGGCTGGCCGTCCCACTGGCGGTCAGGGCGGCAGAATTGTCCGGGCTCGTCTGATCGCCCTGCTGGATGCTGTCGTGGTCCGGGCCGGTGGGCCCGACGCGTGCATTAGCATCCGTCCATATCCGGGCCGGTTGCTGTATTCTCGCGCTGCATCTTCCGCCATCGTCACAGCAGCTGCCGGAATTCGTCGGCTGTCAGGCCGACGTCAGAGAGTATCCGCCTCCATGCGCGCCGGTCGCAGTACTTCTGTGCGGTACGGCGGCTGCCGTGTTCGCGCGCCAGGCTGTCGGAGCGGGTCGTTAGCATGGTCCTCATGTGCGAGACGCCTGCTGGTGACGCCCATGACGTGATCCACCACCGCGGCGAGGTCGTTGCGATTGTGGTGCCCATCGCTGAGTACCAGCAGTTGCGCCAGGCAGCCGAGGAGCAGCGGGTCAACGAGGAGTTCGACGCAGCTCACGCCGACTACTTGGCCCGCCAGGAGGCTGGGGCGATCCGTTATGTCTCCCACGAGGAAGCGGGCCGCCAGCTGGGCCTGCCCACCCGATGAGCTACCGGGTCAACTGGGAGATCCGGGCTATTGACCTGACAGCGGGTTTCCTTCGCGACGATTCCGCCGGTGTCTCTGCGCTCTGGGAACGTGTCAGCCAGTTAGCCGAGGAGCCGCGGCCGCCGGAGTCGTTCCCCTACGGGTCGCCGGACCTCCGGCGCCTTCGGGCTGGCCGGTACCGCGTGTTCTACACGGTCGACGATGACAGGCAGATCGTCCAAATCGAGCACGTAGGCCGTCTCCCGTAGCTAAGCCGCAGCCGCTCGGCCCGCAGATCCCCGGCGACCAATACCGCCTGGCACACTCGGTGCTCTGCCCTCCCTGGTGGCAGCGCCGGCCAGCTGGCTCCGGGTCAGCCTCGCGCCGTACGGGGGTGGCGCTCCGACAGCCCGGCACGCAAGGGCACGGCGAGGGAGGAGTGCTTCATGATGATCAAGGAACTGCCTGGTGGAGCTAAGGGGACTTGAACCCCTGACCCCTACTTGCAAAGGTCGTCTGTGGTTGGCCTCACCTGTTCTTCCGCAGGTCACCGGTCATGTCGCCGTGGCCGTGAGTGACCGTGAGGCCCCCGGTCCGACTGTGCCATCGGGCACGTAGCGGGCACGCTCACGCCTCCTGGAGCGGGGCGCCGTGCCAGCGCCATTGATGCAGCCGCGGATGCCCGGGGAGTTCGGCACGGCCGGTCGCCCATTGCAGCGCTTCCCATGGGTCGGTGCCGGGTAGATCGGCAGCTACGTCGGGAAACATCCGGGCGAGGACCCGCCTGCACACCTGGCGGGGCGGATCGAGGCTGAGGCCGAGTCCCTGAGCGATGTCGCTGCCATGGAGCAGTGCCTCGACGCATCCCATCGCAGCGAAGCCCTCCGGGTCAGCCATCCCGGTGGGATGGTAGGCGCGGACGTGCCGGGGTGCCGTCCGCCCCGTAGCGGCAAGGATCCGGGCACCTGCCTCGGCGAACTCGAGCACCTCAGCCGGGGAAGCGTCTTTGTCCGCGCTGGCCAGGAACCGCACGTACCGCGTGGAAGGCTGGACCGCGAGCTGCGCCGCGTATGACAGCAAGCAATCGCCGATGTGCTCGGCGGTGTGCCAGCAGTCCCATTCCAGGGTGCCTGCCTGCACTGACCAGTCCCTGTCTGTAGCAGGGTGCAGTGAAGATACGGCGCTAGACGTTGCTGCTTCAAGGTCGTCGGGGGTGACGGCCATTGCATCCTCCCGGCCGAGTCAGATGGCGGCGCTTGCTGGATCGCCCATTCTTCCTCGTCCTTCTCGCAGGCGCCAAGATCCTTGCGAGTGGCCACCGGGTCGAGGGTCGGTGCAGCCGATCGCGTGCGACGCGACCGCAGGGAGCGCCTTCGACGCGGTGGCCGTGAGCTGATGCGATGAAGGAGCGGGCCTCCGCTCCTGGCGGATGCTGGAAGGTGCAAAGCATCCGTCCGCCATTGAGGGAGGCCTTATGGATCCGGGTTATGTCGGCCGGACTGGCGCGTCCTGGCAGCCTTCGCCGACTCGCCGTCGCTGTTCCGCTAGACCTCCTGCGCGGTGTCGTTCGCGCATGGCCTGCCCGACTACAACGGGCACAACGGGATCCGCGAGCTGTGCGACATCTGCCCGCTGGCCCAGCTCGACCGGTGCAGCAACGCCCACCGCGTGCCGACCGCGCAGCAACTTCACGATGCCGCCAGCGGGCTGCCCGAAGCATCCGGCCTGACGGTCGCCAGCATCACCAGCCGGGCAGCTGTTGTG
>JAIRTY010000386.1 GCA_031254715.1 Nocardiopsaceae bacterium
GGGGGCCGTCCTCGGCGCTCACGCCCGCCGGGATCAGGCGTACCCCGGAGGACGACGGCGCCATCTACGTGCTGCAGCTGCGCACCCGGCTGGATCTCGCCAGCGAGCTGACCTGCGACTGGCGCGACGGGGACGTCTGGTAGCCGGTCGCAGGCTCGCCGGGATCAAGCCCGGCTGTGGAACTTTCTGGTTGCTGGAACAGCAGTTTGTTTCCACAGTTGCCGAGGAGCCGGAGTGGAGAGGCCGGCGGGGAGAGGCCGGGGCAGTTCGCAAATTGCCTTAACCGGCTCCGTGCCACGGGTAGCCTCGGTCGCCGATGTGCCGACGTCCCAGCTGGAGACCGGGGGCCGCTGCGTTCGCGGCGGCCCTGGCCGTGTTCATGGCCGGCTGCACTGGCGGGCACTCTCCCCCTGCCGCCGACAGCGGCACAGCCGCCGCCTCGTCCGGCCCGGCGGCCGGCGCCAGCGGCGGGCGCGGCCCGGCGGCCACGGCCAGTGCCATCACGGCGACCCTGAGCGTGCCGCAGAAGGTGGGGCAGTTGCTGGTGGCGGCGGTGCCCGGGGCGGCCGCCAGCGACGGCGGCGCGGACCTGGTCCGCCGTTACCACCTCGGCGGGGTCATCTACTTCGGCGCGAACGTCCGCAGCCCGGCCCAGCTGGCCGCGCTGTCGAACGGCCTGCAGCGGGCCGCCCTCGGCCAGCTGCCAGCGGCGGGCGGCGGCCGGTCCCGGCCGGTTCCGCTGCTGATCGGGACCGACCAGGAGGGCGGCATCGTGTCCCGGCTGTCGGGCATCACCACCATGTTCCCGAACCAGATGGCGGCCGGCGCGACCCGCGACCCGGACCTGATCCGGCGGCAGGAACTCCTCACCGGCCGGCAGCTGCGAGCGGTCGGCGTCAACCTCGACTACGCGCCGGTCGCCGACGTGAACACCGACCCGGCCAATCCGGTGATCGGGGTCAGGTCGTTCGGTGCCCGGCCCGGCCTGGTCGCCCGGATGACCGCGGCCGCGGTGGCGGGATTCCACGCGGCCGGGGAGGCAGCAGTGGCCAAGCACTTCCCCGGTCACGGCGACACCAGCACCGACAGCCACACCGGGCTGGCGGTGGTGCACCGCAGCTGGCGGCAGTGGTGGCGGATCGACGCCCGGCCGTTCCGGGCCGCGGTCCGCGCGGGCGCTGACGAGATCATGGTCGGCCACATCGCGGTGCCCGCGCTTGACCGCTCCGGCCTGCCCGCCTCGCTGTCCCGCCGGATCATCACCGGCCTGCTCAGGGACCGGCTCGGCTACCGGGGCGTGATCGTCACCGACTCGCTGGTGATGGGCGGGGTGCTGGCCGGCAGGACCGGGGCCCAGGTCGCGGTCACGGCGATCCGGGCCGGGGCCGACGAGCTGCTGATGCCCGGCAGCATCCCGGTTGCCTACCGGGCGCTGCTCGCCGCTGTCCGTTCCGGACGGATCAGCATGGCCCGCCTGAATACCGCGGTGACCAGGATCATCGCGCTGAAGGCGGCCCGCGGCATACTCGCTCACCCGCTGGTCAACCCGACCAGCGCGGCCCGTCAGGAGAACACCCCGGCCGGACGGGCCACCGCGGCCGGGCAGGCTGCCCGTTCCATCACGATGGTCGCCAACCGGCGCGCCGCCGGCGGCCGCCCGGTCCTCCCGCTGCGGGGGCGGCGGGTGTACCTGGCCGGGCCGGAAGCGCGGGCGCTGGCGGGCCCGCTGCGGGCCGCGCTCGCGCGGGCCGGCGGGCGGCTGGCCGGCAGCCCCGCGGCCGCGCAGGACATCGTCCTGGCGACCAGGAATGCCGCCACCGATCCGAAGCAGCGGCGGCTGGCCGCCAGGCTCGCCGCCACCGGCCGCCCGGTGATCGTCGTCGCCACCGGCGTGCCGTATGACCTGGGGATGATCCGCCGCGCCGGAGCCGGGCTCGCCACCTACTCGGCCGCGGGAGTGTCGCTGGCCGCCGCCGCGGACGTGCTGGCGGGCCTGGCCGGACCGCGCGGGCGGCTGCCGGTGCCGGTGCGGCGCGCCGGCGGCGGAGCCGGCTATCCCTTCGGCACCGGGCGGCACTACTGACGACAGCTTGCTGACACGGGCAGGTCACGAATGTGGCTTACCCTCGGAAGCGTGCCTGTGCCTGCCAAGACCCCCGAGCCAAGCCAGCCTCCCCGGTTCCGCGGCGTGATCACCGACTGGGGCGGCGTCATGACCAACCCGATCCCGCACACGGTGCACGCCTGGCTGGACGCGGAGGGAATCGACCCGCACCACTATGCCGCCGTGATGCGGCCCTGGGTCATCTCGGCCTACGACCCGATGGAGCGGGCCGGGCTGACGGCCGGTACCACCGGCGCCCAGGCCGGCGCGGCCTACGGCGGCCCGGCGCCCGGCGCCGCCGCGGACGGTAACGGCCACCGGCCTGCCGCCGGCGAGAACCCGATTCACGCGCTGGAGCGGGGCGAGTGCACCGTCGAGGATTTCGAACGGCTGCTTGCCTCGCTGCTGGTGTGCCGCGACGGGCGGCCGGTGCCAGCGGCGGGCCTGCTGGGCCGGATGTTCGCGGCGAGCGAGCCCTGCCAGCCCATGTACCAGGCCGTCTACCGGGCGCGGGAGGCGGGCCTGCGGACCGGGCTGCTGTCCAACTCGTGGGGCGTCAGCGACTACCCCCGGCACCTGTTCGGCGGGATGTTCGACGCGGTGGTCATCTCGGCCGAGGTCGGGATGCGCAAGCCGGAGGAGCGGATCTTCCGGCACGCGGCCGCCGAGCTGGGGCTGCCGCCCGCTGACTGCGTGTTCGTTGACGACATCGAGGCCAACATCGCGGCCGCGGAGGAGATCGGCATGACCGGCGTGCTGCACAGCGACCCGCCGGCCACCGTGGCGCGGCTGGCGGAGCTGCTCGACCTTCCGCTGTGAGCGCGGGCCGGGCATTAGCCTTGCTCCGTGGGTGCGTACCCGAGCGCGGCCAGCCCCGGCCGCTCCGCGAACATGCGCGCCAACCGGCGCACCAACACCAAGCCCGAGCTGGCGCTGCGCAGCGCGCTGCACCGGCAGGGCTACCGGTTCCGCAAGGATCACCGGCTGACGCTGGGCAACGGCAGCCGGGTGCGGCCCGACATCGCGTTCACCGCCCGCCGGGTGGCCGTGTTCGTCGACGGCTGCTTCTGGCACGCCTGCCCTGAGCACGGCCGCAAGCCTTCGGTCAACCAGTGGTACTGGTCGCCGAAGCTGGCCAGGAACGTGGAGCGGGACCGGGCCGCTGACGCCGCGCTGGCGGCCGCTGGCTGGCAGGTGGTGCGGCTCTGGGAGCACGTGCCGCTGGCCGACGCGGTGGCCGCGGTGGTCGCGGCCCTGGGTTCGGCACCCGGCCCGGGACGCACGCGCCGCGCGGGTGACGGTTTCGGCAGCCGCGCCCAGCCGCCGGTGGCAGACTCAGGTCGTTAGGCGGGCACCGGCGCAGCTGCCGGGTGCTGGCCCACCGCCAGCCTGCCGCCGGGGTG
>JAIRTY010000389.1 GCA_031254715.1 Nocardiopsaceae bacterium
CGCGGGCACGAGGCGCAGGCGCTCGCCCGCTACGCCGCCGAGCGCACCCCGCTGCGCCGCGCCCCCGACGGCACCCCGCAGCGGGTGGACATGAGCCGGGCCCGCTGGTCCCCCGAACCCGGCTGACCAGGGCCTGCGAATCTCACCGCCAGGCAGCCGGCGCGTCTTCCCGCCGGCCGCTGCGAGATGTCAGACCGTTCTGCTGGAATTTCGTAGTGATGAGCGGTCAGCGTCCTTCCTACCGGCTGGTGCGGCCGCCGGAGTCCCCGGCCGCCGCACCGGTGCCGGACGATGCCCAGCGCCAGGTCGTGGCGCACTCGGGCGGGCCGCTGCTGGTGCTGGCCGGACCCGGGACCGGCAAGACCACGGCGATCGTGGAGGCGGTGGCGGACCGGATCAGCCGCCGCGGGATCGACCCGGAACGGGTGCTGGTCCTCACCTTCAGCCGGAAGGCAGCGGAGGAGCTGCGGCAGCGCATCACCACCCGGCTGCACCGGACCACCCGCGAGCCGCTCGCCCTCACCTTCCACAGTTACGCGTACGCGCTGGTGCGGCGCGAGTTCGTGCTGGCGGGCGACGAGCCGCCGACCCTGCTGTCGGGCCCCGAGCAGCTGCTGGAAGTGCGGCGGATGCTGCGGGGCGACGCCGATGACGGCGGCAGCCAGTGGCCGGAGCGGCTCCGGCCCGCCCTCGCCACCCGCGGGTTCGCTGCCGAACTGCGGGATTTCCTGCTCCGCGCGGCCGAGCGCGGCCTGGGCGGTGACAGCCTGGCCCGGCTGGGGGCAGGGCGGGCCCGCGACGACTGGGAAGCGGCGGGGAGGTTCCTGGCCCGGTATGCGGCGCGGTTCGACCTGGCGCCGGTCACCGCCTACGACTACGCGGAGATCATCCGCATCGCGGCCGCCCTGCTCGGGCGCGCGGCAACCCGGGAGCGCGAGCGCAATGCCTACGACACCGTGCTGGTGGACGAGTACCAGGACGTGGACCCGGCCCAGGAGGAGCTGCTGCACGCGCTGGCGGGCGACGGCCGGGAACTGATCGCGGTCGGGGACCCGGACCAGTCGATCTACGGGTTCCGGGGCGCGGACGTGCATGCCGTCACCCGGTTCCCGGAGCGGTTCCGGCACCCGGACGGGCGCCCGGCCCGCGTGATCGCGCTGCGCACCTGCCGCCGCAGCGGCCCGGCGCTGCTGGCGGCGTCGCGGCGGGTGGCGGACAGGCTGCCGGCGGCCCCGGCCGCCGAGGTGGCCGGGGCGGCGGACGCGGCCGGGGCAGATGCCGGCGACGCCGCCACCGGGGACGCTGCCGCCGGAAACGCCGCCGGGGACGCCGCTGCCGGCGGAGCGGGCCCGGCCCGGCGCGAACGGCAGGCGGCGCGGGGGCACCGGGACCTGCGGCCGCTGCCGGACGCGGCGCCCGGGAGCGTCCGGGTGATCACCGCGACCAGCGCCAGCCAGGAGGCGGCCCTGGTCGCCGACGTTCTCCGGCGCGCGCACCTGCTCGGCCGGGTGCCCTGGTCGTCGATGGCGGTGCTGGTCAGGTCGGTGTCCAGGCAGGTTCCGGTACTGCGCCGGGCACTGGCATCGGCGGGGGTCCCGGCCACGGTGGCCGGGGACGAGTTGCCGCTCACAGCCGAGCCCGGCGCCCGGCCACTGCTGCTGCTGCTGCGCTGCGCGCTCCGGCCCGCCAGCCTGGACGAGGAAACGGCCATCGAGCTGCTGACCGGGCCGTTCGGGGGGGCGGACATGCTGGGCCTGCGCCGGCTCCGGCGCGGGCTGCGGTTCACCGCCCAGTCGGCCGGTCAGGAGCCTGATGCCGAGCCGCTGGCCGCCGCGCTCCGCGATCCGCGGGAGCTGACCCTGCTCGACGGCCCGGCCGCTGATGCTGCCCGCCGGGTGGGCTCGCTGCTGGCCACGGCCAGGAAGGCGGCCCGCGGCGGCAGCGCGCACGACGTGCTGTGGGCGGTGTGGGACGCCTCCGGCCTGGCCGCCGAGTGGCAGGCGGCCAGCGCCGCCGGCGGTGCCAGGGGCAGCGCGGCCGACCGGGACCTGGACGCGGTGGTCGCGCTGTTCGACGCGGCCGCCAGGTTCACCGCCCGGCTGCCGCCGGGGTCACCCCGGTTGTTCCTGGACAGCATGACCGGCCAGGAGATCCCCGGGGACACGCTGGCGGAACAGGCGCCCTCCGGGGACGCCGTGCGCATCCTCACCGCGCACCGCGCCAAGGGCCTGGAATGGGAGCTCGTGGTCGTGGCCGGGGTGCAGGAAGGCATCTGGCCTGACGTCCGGTTGCGCTCCTCCCTGCTCGGCATGGATGAGCTGGTCGACGCCGTGGCCGGGACCGGGGTCCCCGGCGTCCCCGGCGGTGCTGCCGCTGGCGGCGGCCAGGCGGGCGGCGACGCGGCGGCGGCCGCCCTGGCCTCGAAGCTGCTGGACGAGGAACGGCGGCTGTTCTACGTGGCGGTCACCCGGGCGCGGCGGTCGCTGGTCGTGACCGCCGCTGGCGGGGAGGACAGCGAGGACCGGCCGTCCCGGTTCCTGACCGAGCTGGCGGGCGACGACGTCGAGGTCGAGCACGTGGCCGGCCCGGGGCGGCGGTGGCTGACCCTGCCCGCGCTCACCGCCGACCTGCGGCGAACGGCGGCTGACCCAGGCCGGCCGGAGCCGGTGCGACGGGCCGCCGCGGCCCAGCTCGCCAGGCTGGCGCGGGCCGGGGTGAGGGGCGCGGCACCCGGTGAGTGGTACCAGCTCACCAGCCTGTCGGATCCCAGCCCGCTGCTGGCCCCGGGCGAGGGCGCGCTGGCCCGGCTGTCCCCTTCCCATGTGGAGTCGTTCACCAAGTGCGGCCTGCGGTGGCTGCTGGAGACCGCGGCCGGGGCGGGCTCGTCCGACGTTGCCCGGCACTTCGGCACCGTGATCCACGCGGCGGCGGTGCTGGCAGCGACCGGGGCCGGCGACTCGGAGATCGGCAAGCGGATCGACGAGATCTGGCACCACCTCGACTTCGGCAGTGCCTGGTACAGCGAGAAGCAGCGCGAGCAGGCCGACCGGATGGTGACCAAGTTCCTGGCGTGGCATCGCGCCAGCCGGCGGCAGCTGGCCACGGTCGAGGAAGCGTTCCGGGTGCAGACCGGGCAGGTTGAGATCACCGGGCGGGTGGACCGGCTGGAGCGGGACGAGCACGGCCGGGCGGTCGTGGTGGACCTGAAGACCGGCTCGACCCGGCCGGCCGACGACGAACTGGGCCGCAACCCGCAGCTCGGCGTCTACCAGCTGGCGGTGCTGCTGGGGGCGTTCGAGCAGTTCGGGCTGATCCAGCCGGGCGGCGCGGAACTGGTCCAGGTGGGGAAGCAGAGCTTCGCCGCCCAGGCGCGGGTGCAGCGCCAGCAGCCGCTGGCCGACGACCCGGACCCGGAATGGGTCGCCGACCTGGTCGAGACGGTGGCGGCGGGGATGGCGGGACCGGTGTTCGAGGCACGGCTGAACCCGGGCTGCCGGAACTGCCCGGTCAAGTCCTGCTGCCCGGTCCACCCCGAGGGGGAGCAGGTGGCAGAGTGACCGGCTCGTACACGCCGGGGCAGCTGGCCCGGCTGCTCGGCCTGCCGGAACCGACGGCCGAGCAGGCGGCCGTGATCTCGGCCCCGCTGGTGCCGATGGCCGTCATCGCCGGCGCCGGGTCAGGCAAGAGCGAGACCATGGCCGCCCGGCTGGTCTGGCTGGTCGGCAACGGGCTGGTCCGGCCCGAGCGGGTGCTCGGCCTGACCTTCACCCGGAAGGCCGCCGCCGAGCTGGGGCAGCGGGTGCGGGCCCGGCTGGCGGGCCTGCGCCGGGCGGGCGTGGCCGTGCCGGGGGAAGGCGCCCTGGTCCCGGGCACCGGCGGCGATCCCGGCGACGGGGAGAGCGACGCGCTGCTGGGCGAACCGGTCGTGTCGACCTACCACGCGTACGCCGCCCGGCTGGTCGCCGACCACGCGCTGCGGGAAGCGCTGGAACCGTCCTTGCGGCTGGTCACCCCGGCGGTCGCGTGGCAGATCGCCGCCCAGGTGGTGGCCGCGTACGCCGGCCCGATGGACGCGGTGACCTGGACCCCGCAGACGGTGACGGCAGCGGTGCTCGCGCTGGCCGGGGAGCTGTCCGAGCACCTGCGCCAGCCCGCTGACGTGCGGCAGGCCGGGGAATGGCTGACCGCGGAGCGCGGGAAGCTGACCGGCACAGTGCCAGCCGCCGTCCGGAAGACCCTGGACTGCCAGCGCACCCGGGAGCAGCTGCTGCCCATGGTCAGCCAGTTCGCCGAGGCCAAGGCGGCCCGGGAGATGATCGACCACGGGGACCAGGTGGCGCTGGCGGCCCGGATCGCGGCCCGGCACCCCGAGGTCGGCGCCGGCGAGCGCGCTCGCTACCAGGTGGTCCTGCTGGATGAGTACCAGGACACCAGCCACGCGCAGCTGGTGCTGCTGCGGGCGCTGTTCGGCGGCGGCCATCCGGTGACCGCGGTCGGTGACCCGTGCCAGTCGATCTACGGCTGGCGCGGCGCGAGCGCCGGGAACCTGCGCAGGTTCCGGACAGACTTCCCGGTGCCCGCCGGGCGCGGGCAGGCGCCGGGCCGGGGGAAGGCGGCCGCCCGGCCCGCCCCGCTGTCGGTGCTGTCGGTCAGCTTCCGCAACACCGGGCGGGTGCTGGATGCGGCCGCGGCCATCCAGGCGGGCCTGCGGGCGGAAGCCCCGGACGTGCCGCGGCTGGTGCCGCCGCCGGGCCGGGCCGGGCGCGGCAGTGTGACCTGCGCGCTGCTGGGCACCGCAGCGGATGAGGCCGGCTGGGTGGCCGGGCGCATTGAGGAGCTGCTCGCGCTGCCGCCGGGGATCGCGCCGGACGGTAACGGCTGGCCCGATGGCCGGCCGGACAGCGTCCGCCCGGCCGACATCGCGGTGCTGTGCCGCAAGCGGGCGCAGTTCCCTGGGCTGCGGTCAGCGATCGAGGCACGGGGCATCCCGGTCGAGGTCGTCGGCCTGGGCGGGCTGCTGACCGTGCCCGAGGTGGCTGACGTCGTGGCGACCCTGCGGGTGCTGCACGACCCGTCCGCCGGGCCCTCGCTGGTCCGGTTGCTGACCGGGCCGCGGTGGCGGATCGGGCCGCGCGACCTGGTGGCGCTCGGCCGGCGGGCCCGGGACCTGGCCCGGGAACTGGCAGGAGGGGAAAAGCCAGCCGGAGCGCGCGACAAGGCGGGCGAGCGCCACCAGGCGGGCGGGCGCGACCAGGCCGTGGACCCGCTGGACCAGGTCGCCAGCGACCTCACCGCCGAGCCGGGGAGCCTGGTCGAGGCGCTGGACGATCCCGGCGACCCGGACCGGTACTCGGCGGCCGGTCATGCCCGCTTCGTGGCGCTGGCCGGCGAGCTCCGGGCGCTCCGGGCACACGCCGGGCGGCACCTGCCCGACCTGGTCGCCGAGGTGGAACGGGCGCTCGGGCTGGATGTCGAGGTCGCGGCGCAGCCGTGGCGGGATCCGGCGGCGGCCCGGGCCGACCTGGACGCGTTCGCCGACGAGGCGGCCGCGTTCTCCGGCGACGAGGAAGAGCCCACGCTGGGCGCGTTCCTCGCCTATCTGACCGCCGCCGAGGTGGAGGAGTTCGGCCTGGAATCGGGGCGGCCCAGCGGCGCCGACGCGGTCACGCTCACGACCGTGCACGCCGCGAAGGGCCTGCAATGGAGCGCGGTGATCGTGCCGGGGCTGGCGGCCGGGCAGAAATCGCAGGTCTTCCCGGCCAAGCCCAGGATCACCACGCGGTGGACCGAGAACCCGCGGCTGCTGCCGTTCGGCCTGCGAGGCGACGCGGGCGACCTGCCGGCCCTGGCGGGACTGTCCGCCGGGTCGCTGACCAGCTTCGCTGACGCCTGCTCCGCGCGTGAGCTGGCGGAGGAACGGCGGCTCGCGTACGTGGCGGTGACCCGGGCCGCGTTCTGGGTCGCCTGCACCGGCTACTGGTGGGGGGAGGGCACGTCCCGGCTCGGGCCGTCGGTGTTCCTGACCGAGGTGCGTGAGGCGTGCGAAGCTGGCGCGGGCCGGGTGGCCAGCTGGGCGCCCGAGCCGCCCGCCGATGCGCAGAACCCGGCCCTGGCCGAGACCCCGGCCGCGACCTGGCCCGTGACCCCGGGCCCGGACCGGCTCGCCGCCGTCCGGGAGGCGGCGGCCATGGTCGAGCGGGCCATGGCGGAACGGCCCGCCCCCGCCGACGGGGCTGCGGCCAGTGGGTCGGGAGCGGCCGCCGGGGCTGCGGCCGGTAAGGCGGGAGCCGCCGCCGGGGCGGAAACAGCCGCCGAGGCGGGGGCGGACGGCGGGGCTGCGGCGGGTGAGGCGGGAGCGGCCGGCGGGGCGGAAACAGCCGCCGAGACGGGGGCGGACGGCGCCGGGCTGGCGCAGGCCGAGCGCGAACTGATCGGAGCCTGGGCCCGCGACACCGGCCTGCTGCTGGCCGAGCGGCGGGAGCGGCACGGCGACGCCGCGCTGGCCGTGCCGTTGCCCGCCCGGCTCACGGTGTCGTCGCTGGTGGCGATGGCTGCCGACCCGGCCGAGCTGGCCCGGCAGATCCGGCGCCCGATGCCACGCCCGCCTGCCCCGCAGGCCCGCCGCGGCACCGCGTTCCACCGCTGGCTGGAGGAGCGCTTCCGGCAGCAGCGGCTGATCGACCCGGCCGACCTGCTCGGCGCCGCCGATGAGCCGCCGGACGACGCCGACGCGGCCGACCTCGGGCTGCTGCGGGAACAGTTCGAGGCAGGAGAGTGGGCGAACCGCTGGCCGCAGGATGTGGAGGTCCCGTTCGAGACCCTGATCGGCGGGCGGCCGGTGCGCGGGCGGATCGATGCGGTGTTCGCGGACGCGCCGGAGGGCGGTTACGACGTCGTGGACTGGAAAACCGGCGACCCCCCGGCCGCGGGTGAGCAGCAGCGGGCGGTAGCGGTGCAGCTGGCCGCCTACCGGGTGGCATGGTCCCAGCTGGCCGGGGCGGCGCTGGGGCAGGTGCGGGCCGCCTTCTACTACGTCCGGCACGACCTGACGCTGCGGCCAGCCGACCTGCTCGACGAGGCCGGCCTGGCGGCGCTGATCGATGACGTCCCGCTGGCTTCCCGGCGGCAGCCGTGACATCCCGCCGCCGGCCAGCGTTACTCCTGCGAAGCCCTAGTGCTGGTAGCAGGACCGAGACTGACGCGGAAGATCTCGCCGCGGCGCACTCAGGCTCCCGGGCCGTCGGCGGCCGTGCTCTCCCAGGCCTCAGCCTCACCGGAGGCTTCCCACGATTTCCAGGCATCCTCGTATGCGGCAGCGAGCTGGACAGCACGGAGTAGTCCGGCCGCCTTGTGCAGCGCCGCGGACCGGGACTCAATTTCCTTGTCACGGGCGCAGACGTCAAGGAACCCGACGTCTTCCGGCGGCAAGCTCACACTGACCTTCATACCAGCGATACCGGTCCGACCGGGCTGTCCCGGGACTCCAAGGCGCAGGCCGAGCAGGTCCGGTCGATCGCGGTCGAGCGCATCGGCGCGTGCGTAGGGCGGCTGCCCCCGGCTCTCATGGCAGAACTCGACCAGGCTCTCCGCATCCAGCTCAGCCTGTGAAGCCGGTCGCTCCGGCTCGCCTTGCTCAGCTCGCGAAGATGTCCTCCGGAAGGAACGCCGACACCAGCATGTTCGGCGCGTCCACGAGCTGGCTGATCTTCAGGTCGACGGCGACGCTGCAGATCGCGTAGCCCTGCTGGCGGGTCCACCCTCGTTCGGTGAGGTGCTCGATCATGTTCAGGAGCGCGTTCCTGGCCGCGAGCGTGATGTCCTCCGACCGGTTCTCGCCGTCCTTGGTGACCGAGATGCCGGTGGTGGCGAAGAACCGGCGCGGCGCGGCGTACTCGGGCGGCAGGTAGTAGTCCTCGCGGCTGAACCGGACGTCGCGGATGCCGAGCCGGGCCGCCTCGCCCTTGCGCAGGGAGAAGCGCACCCGCAGGGTCGACCGCATCTCGATCGCGGTGCCGCAGGTCTCGCAGTCGCCCTGGGCGAAGTGAGCATCCCCGGCCGAGAACAGCCCGCCAGGGGTGTCGACCGGGATGAGCAGCTGCGCGCCGATACCGAGCTGCTTGATGTCGACGTTGCCACCCTGCTCCCGCGGCGGGATGGTGCGCAGCCCGGCCGCGGCCAGCCGCGGGTCGCTGGGCACGGCGCCCGCCGTCGACGGCGGCAGCACGAACCCGTCCGCCGCCAGCAGCGCCTGCTCGCGGGCGGTGGTCGCGGACAGCAGCTCGTGCCCGGGTGACAGGCCGATGGTCCCCATGAACGGCGAGCCAGGGATCCGGATCCCGGGCAGGTCGTCCGAGGTCGCCCAGCCGTCCGCGATATCCCAGTTCACCTTGAACGGCTCGGGGAAGTCATCGCGCAGGAACCCGAACCCCGGCACCTCCACGGTGTACCCGTAGCGGTCCGGCCGGATGTCGAGGATCTCCACGGCCAGCAGATCGCCCGGCTCAGCCCCGGTGATGTAGACGGGCCCGGTCAGCGGGTGCACCACGTCGAGGTCGGGCGCGGCGACCGTGTCCAGCCCCGCTTCCGGCCCCATCTGCCCGTCGAACGCGTCCCGGGTCTCGAGGATCACCTCATCCCCAGGATCGCAGCGGACCAGCGGCGGGATGTCCGGGTGCCACCTGTTGTGGCCGGTGCCTGGCTCTTCCCGCAAGGTCTTGTTCCAGTCGATCCGGATCTCGTGGCTGGCCATGCTCCCTCCTCGTCTAGAGTGCCCTGGGAAACCACCACGGTAGACGGGACCATCATGGACGTCCGTGACTACATCGACCAGCACGCGCAGGAGTTTTTCGGCAGCCTGAAGGATTGGCTCGCGATCCCGTCGGTCTCGGCCGACCCCGGCCACCACGCCGACGTCCGCGCTTCCGCTGACTGGCTGGCCGCGCACCTGCGCAACGCCGGGTTCCCCGAGACCGAGGTGTGGGACACCGGCAGCCCCGGCGACCCCGGGCAGCCCGCGGTGTTCGCGCGCTGGCCGGCCGCGGACGCGGCGGCGCCGGCCGTGCTCGTCTACGGCCACCACGACGTGCAGCCGGCCGAGCCGCTGAGCGAATGGGAATCGCCGCCGTTCGAGCCGCGCGAGCGCGATGGCATGCTGCTCGCGCGCGGTGCCTCGGACGACAAGGGCCAGGTGGCGCTGCACCCGATGGGCCTGCGCGCCTGGCTTGCGGCGACGGGGCAGGCGGCCCCGCCGGTCACGCTGATGCTGCTGATCGAGGGGGAGGAGGAGTCAGGCTCCCCGCACTTCGCTGACCTGCTGCGGTCCCGCGCGGACCGGCTGGCCTGCGACGTGATCGTGGTGTCCGACACCACGATGTGGGCGGCGGACGTGCCGTCCATGTGCATCGGCATGCGCGGGCTGGCCGAGGCGGAGATCACCCTCCGCGGCGCGGACACTGACCTGCACTCCGGCTCGTTCGGCGGCGGCGTGCCGAACCCGCTGCACGCCATGGCCGGCCTGCTGGCCGGCCTGCATGACGGCGACGGCCGGGTGACGCTGCCAGGGTTCTACGACCGGGTGGTACCGCTGTCAGATTCCGAACGGGATGTGCTCGGACGGCTCCCGTTCAAGGAAAATGAATGGCTCGCCGAGGCCGGTCACAGTCGCGCGGCGGCCGGTGAGGCCGGCTACAGCACGCTTGAGCGCATCTGGGCGCGGCCTACCGCCGAGGTCAACGGCATGTGGGGCGGTCACACCGGGCCCGGCACGAAGACGATCATCCCGCGCGAGGCGCACGCCAAGCTGTCGTTCCGGCTGGTCGCCGACCAGCAGCCGGCCGAGGTGGTGGCGGCGCTGCAGGAGTACGTCGCCGCCGCCGCGCCGCCCGGGATCGAGGCCACCGTGTCGTCGCGCGGCGGCGGGGTGCGCCCCGCGTTCTCGCCGCCCGCCTCGGCGGCCGTGCAGGCGGGCAAGCGGGCGATGGAGCGCGCGTTCGGCCGCGAGGTGCTGTTCACCAGGGAAGGCGGCAGCGGCCCGGAAGCAGACCTGACCGGGATCCTGGGCGCGCCGCTGGTGTTCGTCGCGGTCGGGCTGGATTCCGACCGGATCCACGCGCCGAACGAGCGGGCCGAGAAGGCACTGCTGCTCAAGGGCGCCGAGGCCATCGCTTACTTGTGGCAGGAACTGGCGGCCTCGGTGACGTCATCACCGCGATGACACCGGCCGGCCGCGGCGGCCCCGCCAGCAGCCGGGAGCCGGTCGACAGCGCGTGGGAGCTTGACGGCCTCGCGCTGTCGCGCGGCGAGGTGGACCGGTCCACCATCCACCGGAACGATCCCGCCTGGATCGAAGCGGCCTGGGCAGCTCCGCGCACCCGGGTCCTGGTGCTCACGGGCGGCGCAGGCGGGCCGCCCCAGGCAGGCCCGTCCGGGGGGCAGGCGCCGGTCCGGTTCAGCGAGGCAGGCGCCGGGCTGGTGCTGGTCCCGGCCGCGGACGCGCCGGCCGGGCTCCGGTTCCTGCTCGGAGTCGACAAGGAAGGGACGGCGTTCTTCGGCGTGGCCCTTCCGCCTGGCGAGCGGGCGCTGGCGGAGGCCATCGCCCAGGCGGCGGGCGGTCCGGCCGGCGGTGGCAGGCCTGACGGGTCCGCGGGCGGTGCGGCCGGCGGCGAGGCTGCTGGTGGCGGGCCCGCTGGTGGTGAGGTTCCCGGTGGTGAGGCGCGGCTGGCGGGGCTGCGGGAGGCGGGCCCGCTGCTGGACGACCGGGACGCCGGGCTGATGACACACGCGGTCGCGCTGGCCAACTGGCACGCCTCGCACCCGCACTGCCCCCGATGCGGGGCGATGACCAGCCCGCAGCCGGCCGGGCACTCGCGGGTGTGCCCCGTTGACGGGAGCGAGCACTTCCCACGCATCGACCCGGCTGTGATCATGCTGGTCACCGACGCTGACGACCGCTGCCTGCTGGCACGGAACCAGGCGTGGCCGCAGCGGCGGGTGTCGATCCTGGCCGGGTTCGTGGAGCCGGGCGAGTCGGCCGAGCATGCCGTGGTCCGGGAGGTCGCCGAGGAGACCGGGATCACGGTCAGTGAGGTCAGGTACCTTGCCAGCCAGCCGTGGCCGATGCCGCAAAGCCTGATGCTCGGCTTCCGTGCCCGGGCCACGTCCGGCCTCCAGATCCGGGTGGACGACGATGAGATCGCCGAGGCCCGCTGGTTCAGCCGGGCTGACCTGGGGGCCGCCATGGCGGCGGGCGAAATCAGGCTGCCCTCGCCGGTCTCCATCGCCCACCAGATCATCCGCGCCTGGTACGGCGGGCCCCTCCCGCACGTCTGGTAGCGCCCGCGGCGCTATCCCTCTGCCCCGCCCGCGGCCGCCCTAGCCCCGCCCCGTCGGCCCCTAGCCTGCGCCCGCTCGCCACGCCCTCGCCACGCCCGCGCCGCCCGCCCGCGCCGCCCGCCCGTGCCGTCCGCCCGTGCCGTCCGCCCGCGTCGGCCTGCCACTGCACGCCGCCCGGCGCGCCCCCGGCAGCCGCCTGCCCCACCCCGCCGCGCCCGCCCCTACCGCGACTTGTCATCCGTTCCAGTCATGAAATCGGGACAAAACGACCATCAGAATGACTGGGGCGGATGACAAGTGGGCGGTGCTGTCGCGGTCGCGGCGACTTTTCACCCTTTCCAGCGGCCCGAAGTGGGACGAATCGCGCATTGAAGTGACGCTTGGAGGTGAGAACTCGCCGACACGGGGCAGCGGCGGTGGGCGGGGGGAGTGTGGCGAGGGGCTTGCTGCCGGGATCAGGCCAGGGGATAGCTGGCGGAGTGTCAGGCGGGGGCTAGCTGGCGGACGGCTTCGGCCTCGTCGATGCCGGGAGCGGGGACGACCATGATGACCGGGGTGTCGAGACCGCTGGCCTGATAGGCGGCGATCCGCTCCCGGCAGGCGGCGGGGGACCCGTGCACGAGGAGTTCGTCCACCATCTCGTCCGGGATCGCGGCCAGCGCGCCCTTGCGATCTCCCGCCGCCCAGGCGTCCTGCATAGGCCGGAGCGCGTCGCCGCGGCCGAGCCACGCGTGGAACGCGGCGTAGGCAGGCACCGTGAGATAGGCGGCGATCAGCTGGCGGCCAATGGCCCGGGCGGTGGCGGTGTCCGCGGTGGGGCAGACGAAGAGCCTGGCGATGAGCTCGGTGGCGGGCCCGGCCGCCGAGCGGACTCGGGGGACGTCTCCGGGGGCGAGCCAGTTCGTGATCACGCCGTCGGACTCCGCCGCTCCCAGCCGGATCATGCCCGGCCGGAGCGCGGCCAGGGCCAGGGACGGCGGCTGCTCCGGTGCTTGATCCAGCCGGAAGCCCCTGATCGTGAACGTCTCATACTCCGCGGTGACCTTCTCTCCGGCCAGCGCGCTGCGAAGGAACCGGAGCGTGTCCCGGGCCCGCTGGTAGGGCCGGTCCAGCTCAGCCCCGTTCCAGTTGGTCACGATCACCGGCGACGAGACCCCGATGCCGAGCACGAACCGGCCGGGTGCCAGCGCGGCGAGGGTGGCCGCGTGCATGGCGAGCAGCGCCGGCCCGCGGGTGAAGATGCCGGCGATGGCCGTGCCGAGCCGCAGCTGGTCAGTCCACTGCGACGCCAGTGCCAGCGGGGTGATCGCATCGGCCCCGTTGACCTCGGCGGACCAGGCGTCGGTGTAGCCGAGGTCAGGCAACGCCGCCACCAGGTCGCTCTGGGCGGCGAGCGGCGTCCCGCGCAGCGGTAGCGTGATGCCCCATCTCCCGGCCGTTCCCATGACACCGCCTCCTCCGGTTCGTCCCCCGATTGTGCCCCAGGACGCCGGGCCACGCGGGACCAGCCAGGCCAGCATCCAGCGATCGGCGCTCACAAAAGTGAGCACTGCTCTTGACTGTGAAGGCGTGGAGCGGAACACTGGTCTTAGAACAGAGCACTGATCTGAAATCGGAGGCAGGCCATGACTGCGAGCAGTGAGCCCCGGTACGTCGAGCCGGGCGGCCTCACCCGGGTCTTCAACCGCACCGTGGGCGGGCTCACCCGGCTGGGGCTCAGCGTCTGGGGATCGCGGATCCTGGCCGTCCGGGGACGGACGTCAGGGGAGTGGCGGACCACGCCGGTGAACCCGCTCACCTTCGAAGGCCAGCGCTACCTGGTGGCTCCCCGGGGCCAGACCCAGTGGGTCCGCAACCTGCGCGTGGCAGGCGGCGGCGAGCTGCGGGTGGGGCGCCGCGCAGAGCCGTTCACCGCCACCGAGCTGCCCGATCAGGACAAGCCGCCAGTGCTGCGGGCTTACCTGCGGCGCTGGCGGGCGGAGATCGGCGTGTTCTTCCAGGGAGTGGGGCCGGACGCGCCAGCGGCCAGGCTGGCCGAGATCGCCCCGGACTACCCCGTGTTCAGGATCCGCTAGCCATGCCGCGCCCAGCGCACCCGGCCGGACAGCCTGTACCGGCCCGGGAGCCTGCACCGGCCGGAGAGCCTGCACCGGCCCGGGAGCCTGCACCGCGCTTGCCGGCCATCAGGATGCTTGGCCAGCTCGCCGCCTTCCTGCAGGAACTAGCCGTCCTCGCGGCGGCTGGGTACTGGGGCTTCAGCCTGCCAGCGGGCCTGGCCGTGCGGCTGATCGCGATGCTGGCGGCCCCGGCCCTGCTCGCGTTCGGGTGGGGGATGCTGGCGGCGCCCCGGGCGCGGGTGGTCCTGCCGGGCTGGGCCCGCACCGGGTTCGTGACCGCCTGGTTCGCGGCGGGTGCCGTTGCCCTAGCCGCCGCCGGTGCCAGCTGGCTGGCGGTCGCGCTGGCCGTGGCGTTCGTCGTGAGCAAGTTCTTGCTCGGGATGTGGCCGGCCAGCGGCCCGCCGGCCTTCCGCCAGGACCCGCCCCCCGAGACCCGCTAGCTCACCTAGCCGGTCAGCGCGACCGTGGCACCGGAATCGTCGAGCAGCCGGTGGCAGCCGCTGCCGCCAGGGAAGGCCGCCAGCGGCCCCGGTACCCGGGCCCGCGGGCCGTCCGGGCCCGCCAGCACCGTTCCTTCCGCGTCGATGGCCAGCAGCTCATCTCCGGCGCGCAGCAGCAGCGGCCCATCCCGCCGGGCAGAGATCGCGGTCCGCCCTGCCCGCAGGCCAGCCAGCACCGCGTCCGGCCCGTCACCCTCGCACTCCACCCAGGTAGTGGGGGAACCGGGCGGCGCGTCGGAGCCGGGCCGGTGCCAGTCGCTGCCGCCGACCGGCACCGCCGCCGGGTCCCACGCCAGCCACCAGGCCAGGGTCGAGGTCCAGCGCAGGTCCAGCCAGCTCCAGTGCCACACCTCCACCAGCGGGGGACGGCGGTCCATCGGCAGGGTCCAGCTGCACTCCCCGCCGACCGGGTGGTTCACCGACAGCAGTGCGCCCTGCCGTTCGGCCGACTCCAGCCAAGCCCCGGCCGGCTCGCGGAAGTCGATCCATTCGGTGGCGCCCACCGCCCCGGCGTGCCCGCCGGCGGCAGTGACCTCCTGGCCGGGCAGCAGGCTGATCCCGTACCGGGCGGCGGCAGCGGGAAGCTCGGCCTGGTGGCTGATCGTGTTGTGGTCGGTCACCGCCAGGAAGTCCAGGCCCTGCGTAACCGCGAACCTGGCCAGTTCCTGGACCGTCATCACACCGTCCGAATGCGCGGTGTGGGAGTGCAGGTCCCCGGCCAGCCACCGGCGGCCGTCGCTGGCAGGCAGGTTGCGCCGGGGCGGCCGCTCCGGCCGCGGGGGCGGCGGCCCGGCGGG
>JAIRTY010000410.1 GCA_031254715.1 Nocardiopsaceae bacterium
AGGGTTTCCGGCAGTTGTTGAATGCTATCTGTAAACTTGTCGGCTGCTGCCGCACTAAACTCATACATATGGTTTATTTATTTTGCCAACTCTACCAATTCCACATTATAAGATTTAGCCTTTTTAATGCTTTTGCCTTGTTCATCCCTATCCATTTCAGTAACTTTACAGCGCTTTTTCTATCATTTTTTGCACTTTTTCTTTTAATTCCTGCACATTTTCGTTTGGAGTGGGAAATACGGCAGGTAAAAACTCCACAAAAATTTTCGAAAAAGGTCTCGGAATACGTTTAAACCGGAAAGCGGCGCGCTCTGATCCGGAGATAGCAACCGGAACTATCGGAATATTCAGCTCGTGGCTTAATATGGCAAACATCTCTTTAAACTCTTTCATTATTTTATCTTTAGAGCGTTTACCTTCCGGAAAAATAATCACACTTTTTCCCTTTCTAAGCACCTCATTCATTTGTAGAATTGATTCGCGAAGGCTGGTATTAATATTCATCAGTATGATATTGTTTCGGGGCGCCATAAAACGTGCAAAAAGTGAATGAAAATGTTTGTCTTTTGCAAAAAAGAAACTGTTTTTTACTCTTTTCCACGTCAACCTTGAGGTTACAAAAGCGCCGTCTAACCCGCTTCGATGGTTTGCCACAAACATAACCGGCTGGTTTGGAATATTCTCCTTCCCTTTTCCTCTTAAATGGAAATAGCAATGAAAAGATCATCACCGGCTACTTCGGGATGAACGTGCCCTATCCCGGCTTCAGCGAGCGGGTCGGCTTCGCCGGCTCTATCGGCGCCATGGTGCTCGCCGGGATCGTGCTCTACTTCATCTTCAAGCGCAAGGACTGGCTGTAGGGGCCAGCGCCGCGGCCCGCTAGCGACCAGCGGGAAACTTCTGGTTCAGGGCGATGTTGAGGGTGAGCACGTCCACCCCCGGCTCCCCGAGGAACCCGATCGCCCGTCCCGTGATGTGGTGTGACACCAGCGCGCGGATCGCTGCCGGGCCGGCGTGGCGGGCCCGGGCGACCCGGTTCACCTGCAGGTAGGCGTACTGCGGTGAGATGTCAGGATCGAGGCCGGACCCGGAGGCGGTGACCGCGTCCGGGGGCACGCTGGCCGGGGTGACGCCGTTGAACGTCGCCACCTCGGCCCGCCGTTGCTTGATCGTCTTGGTCAGCTCCGCGTTGTTCGGGCCCAGGTTCGACGCGCCCGAGAAGCCGGGGTCGCAGCCGTAGCCGGTCTTCGAGTCCGGGTTCACCGCGTTCGAGGGCCGGGGCTGGAAGTACTGCGGCAGCGGGTTGCCCTTGGCGCCGGTGAACTCCTGGCACAGCAGGCTGGATCCGGCCACCTTCCCCTGATAGCTGACCATCGAACCGTTGGCCTGGTGATGGAAGCCCACCTGCGCGATCCCGAACACCAGCAGCGGGTACGCGACGCCGGTGATGACGGTCAGGACGATCAGCACCCGCAGCCCTGCCAGGTGCTGGCGGATGAAGCTGGGCATCCGTGACATGTCGATCAACCACCGAATCCGGGAATGTTCATGACGATGAGGTCGATGAGCTTGATCCCGATGAACGGGATGATCAGCCCGCCGATGCCGTAGATCCACAGGTTCCGGCGCAGCAGCGCGGAGGCCGAGGACGGCCGGTACCGTACCCCGCGCAGGGCCAGCGGGATCAGCGCGATGATGATCAGCGCGTTGAAGATGATCGCCGACGTGATCGCCGACTGCGGGCTGTGCAGCGCCATGATGTTGAGCCGGGAGAGCCCAGGGAACACGCTGGCGAACATGGCCGGCAGCATCGCGAAGTACTTCGCGACGTCGTTGGCGATCGAGAAGGTGGTCAGCGCGCCCCGGGTGATCAGCAACTGCTTGCCGATCTCCACGATCTGGATCAGCTTCGTCGGGTTGGAGTCCAGGTCGACCATGTTGCCGGCCTCCTTGGCCGCCATGGTCCCGGTGTTCATGGCCACCCCGACGTCGGCCTGGGCCAGGGCCGGGGCGTCGTTGGTGCCGTCCCCGGTCATGGCCACCAGCCGGCCGCCCTGCTGCTCCTTCTTGATCAGCTCCATCTTGTCTTCCGGTGTGGCCTCCGCGAGGAAGTCATCCACGCCGGACTCGTCGGCGATCGCCTTGGCGGTGAGCGGGTTGTCGCCGGTGATCATGACGGTCCTGATGCCCATCGTGCGCATCTCGCCGAACCGCTCGGCGATGCCCTGCTTGACGATGTCCTTGAGGTGGATCACGCCGAGCGCCCGGGCAGTGCCGCCGGTCCGCTCGGCGACGACCAGCGGGGTGCCGCCCGCCGCGGAGATGGCATCCACCATCGCCCCCAGTCCGGCCGCGGGGTTCCCGCCGCACCGGCGGATCCAGTCCCGCACCGCACTGGCGGCGCCCTTGCGGACTTGCCGGCCTCCGGCCAGGTCCACCCCGCTCATCCGGGTCTGCGCGCTGAAAGCCACGAACTGCGCGCCTCGTAGCTCGCCCTCGTTGCGCTCGAGCAGGCCGTACTGGTCCTTGGCCAGCACGGCGATGGAACGGCCTTCCGGCGTGTAGTCGGCCATGCTCGACAGCTGGGCCGCGTCGGCCAGTTCCGCCGCGCCGACCCCCGGGACCGGCAGGAACTCACTGGCCTGCCGGTTGCCGATGGTGATGGTGCCGGTCTTGTCCAGCAGCAGGGTGTTCACGTCGCCGGCGGCCTCGACCGCCCGGCCGGACATGGCCAGCACGTTCTGTTGCACCAGCCGGTCCATGCCGGCGATGCCGATGGCCGACAGCAGCGCGCCGATCGTGGTCGGGATCAGCGCCACCACCAGCGCCACCAGGATGACCAGCGACTGCGGCGCGCCGGAGTAGAACGCCATCGGCTGCAGGGTCACCACCGCCAGCAGGAACACGATGGTCAGCGACGCGAGCAGGATGTTCAGCGCGATCTCGTTCGGTGTCCGCTGCCGCTTGGCCCCCTCGACCAGCGCGATCATCCGGTCGATGAACGTCTCGCCGGGCTTGGAGGTGATCTTCACGACGATCCGGTCCGACAGTACCCTGGTGCCGCCGGTCACCGCCGACCGGTCACCGCCGGACTCGCGGATGACCGGGGCGGACTCGCCGGTGATGGCCGACTCGTCCACCGACGCGACGCCCTCGACCACGTCACCGTCGCCGGGGATGACCTGCCCGGCCTCGGCCACCACATGGTCGCCGAGCCGCAGCGACGTGCCAGGTACCTCCTCCTCGCGGGGCGACTGCTGGCCGGATTCCCAGCCGAGCAGGCGGCGGGCGACCGTCTCCCGCTTGGTACGGCGCAGCGTGTCGGCCTGCGCCCGGCCCCGGCCTTCGGCCACCGCCTCGGCCAGGTTCGCGAACACGACGGTCAGCCACAGCCAGACGGTGATCGCGGCGGCGAACGCCGACGGGTGAGCGATGGCGGAGTAGGTGGTCAGCACCGAGCCGGCCTCGACGACGAACATGACCGGGTTGTGGTACTGGACCCGCGGATCCAGCTTGCGGAACGCGGAGGGCAGCGACTTCCACAGCACCCTCGGGTCGAGCAGCCCGCCGCCGATCTTGTGCACGGTGGTGGCCCGGGGGAGCACAGTGCCTTGCCGGGGCGTACCCCCGGACCCCGATGGCCCGGAGCCCCCCGCGGAGCCCCGGCCTTCGGGAGCGGTTGCGTGGTGTGTCAGTGACATCAGTGCAGTCCTTCAGCGAACGGGCCCAGCGCGAGCGCGGGGAAGAACGTCAGTCCGACGATGATGAGGATCACGCCAATGACCATGCCGACGAACAGCAGCCGGTGGGTGGGCATGGTGCCGGCGCTGGCCGGGACGGCCTGCTGGCGGGCCAGCGACCCGGCCAGGGCGAGCGCGAAGATCTGCGGCGCGAACCTGCCCAGCAGCATGGCGATGCCGCCGGTGGTGTTGTACCAGGTCGTGGCCGTTGTGAGGCCAGCGAACGCGGAGCCGTTGTTGTTTGCCATGGACGTGAACGCGTACATGATCTCGGTCAGGCCGTGGGGTCCCGGATTGAGGATCGAGGCCCGCGGGCCGGAGAGGGCGATCGATAGCGCCGCGAAGAACAGCACGATCGCCGGCGTTGTGAGGATGTACAGCGCCGCGTACTTCATCTCGGCGGGCCGGATCTTCTTCCCGATGTACTCGGGGGTCCGGCCGACCATCAGCCCGCCGACGAACACGGTGATGATGGCCAGGATCAGGATGCCGTACAGGCCGGCGCCGACCCCGCCGGGGACGACCTCGCCCATCATCATGTTGAACAGCACGATCCCGCCGCCGAACGGGGTGAACGAGTCGTGGAACGAGTTGACCGCCCCGGTCGAGGTCACCGTGGTCGAGGCCGCGAACAGGGACGAGCCCGGGATGCCGAACCTGACCTCCTTGCCTTCCATCGCCGCGTGCGCGGCCTGCGCGGCCTGCCCGGCGTGCTGGGCCTCGAAGAACGTGACGCCTGCCACCGAGGCCAGCCACAGGATGGCCATGATCGCGAGCAGCGCGTAGCCCTGCCGCTTGTCCTTGACCATCGCTCCGAAGGTGCGGGTCAGCGCGAACGGGATGACCAGGATCAGGAAGATCTCGAACAGGTTCGTGAACGGGCTGGGATTCTCGAACGGGTGCGCGGAGTTGGCGTTGAAGAATCCGCCGCCGTTGTTGCCCATCTCCTTGATGACCTCCTGCGAGGCCACCGGGCCGCCGACCATCGCCTGGTGGCCGCCGGTCAGCGTGGAGATCGTGTGGGGGGACGTGAAGTTGTCCACCACGCCGCCCGCGGCGAGCACCAGCCCGCCGATGATCGCCAGCGGCAGCAGCACCCGGATCGTGACCCGGGTCAGGTCGACCCAGAAGTTGCCGAGTGTCCCGGTCCGGGACCGGATGAACCCGCGGACCAGCGCCACCGCGACCGCGATGCCGACCGCGGCGGACAGGAAGTTCTGCACCGCCAGCCCGGACATCTGCACCAGATAGCCGAGCGTGGACTCGCCGCTGTAGTTCTGCCAGTTGGTGTTGGTGGTGAAGGACGCTGCCGTGTTCCAGGCAAGGGCAGGCGGCACGTCCGGCATGCCCAGCGACAGCAGCAGGTAGTGCTGCAGCCGCAGCATGCCGTACAGGAACAGCACGCTGATCGCGGAGAACGCCAGCATGCTGCGCAGGTAGGCGCCCCACTGCTGGTCCGCCGCGGGGTCCACACCCATGACCCGGTACAGGCCGCGCTCGGCACGCCAGTGGCTGGCGGAGGTGACCACCCTGGCGATGTAGTCACCGAGCGGGCGCCAGCAGACTCCCAGCGCCACCAGCAGCAGGCCGACCTGGAGCCAGCCGGCCAGGGCGGGGGACATCAGAATCTCTCCGGCCGGATGAGGGCGGCCACCAGGTAACCGGCGAGGAGCACCGCCGCGACCAGGCCGATGATGTTCTCAGCGCTCAACTCGCTCGACCCCCTTCACCAGCAGCCAGAGCGCGGCGAACACGACGATGGTCAGGGCTATGTAGATCAGGTCGGACATGAAGCGCTCCTTGCGCATGACCGGGGCGGACGGGATGGCCCGCACCACGTCAGTGAACCCGCGCTGAGCAGGCAGAAGTCCACCCCAAACAGGACTCATGCGGCAGGGTTGCCGGTCCTAACAAGGCCCATGCGCGCTGGGCGACCAGGAGCGGATTGCCGATCTGGGGTTCGGCCCCGACGTCTTCGCCCGCCCGGGCTAGCAGGCCGATCCGGCCGGTAGCGGCCTTGGGGGTACACTGGGGGTATGCCCAAGGTGAGCATCTACCTGCCGGACGACCTGTACCAGGACGCCCGCTCCCATGGCCTGCCGCTGTCGGCAGTCGCGCAGCGGGCAATCGAGAGCGCCCTTGCAGCAATGCATACGTCTGACTGGGTCGCGCAGGTGCGCGCCCGCCCGCCTCGTCGTGCTGCCCGCATCGATACCTCCGCGGTACTCAGCTCAGTGCGTGACGAGTTCGGCGCGTGATTGTCCTGGATGCTTCCGCGCTGGTAGATGTCGTGCTTGACCAGCCAGCGGCGGCGTGGGTGCTGGACCAGATCAGCGACGAGGGAATCCGCTCACCTAGTCATCAGCCGGCGGAGGTGCTGTCAGCGTTGTCCCGGCTGGTCCGGGATGGCCTGCTCGGCTCCCGGGAGGCGCTCGACGCGCTGCACGAAGCCTCGGCGCTGCCGCAGCAGTTGGTCACTCCGACGCCAGCCCACCTGCAACGGGCTTTCGCCCTCAGGGGGCGTATCCGGGTACTCGATGGCCTTTACGTGGCACTCGCTGAAGAGCTGGGATGTGCGCTCGTCACGACGGACAGCCGGCTGTCCCGCGCGGCCGCTCCTTGCGAGGTGCGTGCCCCCGGCTAACTGGCTTCAGCCGGGGAGGTTGAGGCCGCGGACGCCTACCTCGTCGGCACGGGCCATCATGTCGGCCGGGTCGGCGTATACCCGGTAGGCCCCGGCCCGTTCCAGTTCCTCCCGGCCGTAACCGCCCGACATCAGGCCGATCCCGATCGCGCCCGCCCGCCGGGCCGCCAGCAGGTCCCACACGCTGTCGCCGATCACGAACGCGTGCCGCGGCTCGACTCCGAGCAGCGCGGCCGCGGCCAGGAACAAATCCGGGTCGGGCTTGGCGTGAGCCACCATGTCCCTGGTCACCATCGGCGCGCCGGCCGGCAGGCCCAGCATGGCCAGCGCGTGGTGGGCGGTCGCCCAGTACCCGCTGGTGGCGATGGCCCAGGCGACCTTCCGCTCGGTCAGGGCCGCGAGCAGTTCCGCCGCGCCCGGCAGCGGCCGGACCGAGTCCGCCTGGGCCAGGTATTCCTCCCGGTGCGCCGCCTGCAGCAGGTCGATGTCCGCTTCCGACAGGGTGCGGCCGGTCTCCCGCAGCAGCGCGTTAACGAACAGGCCGCCGCTCATGCCGATCCGCCGGTGGATCCGCCACACCGACAGGTCGATGTCGAGCCGGGACAGCGCGGACCGCCAGGCGATCACGTGCTGGTACACGCTGTCGATCAGGGTCCCGTCCAGGTCGAACAGGAACGCCGGGGCAGGCGGCTCGGCGTAGGTCACGGGCTCG
>JAIRTY010000475.1 GCA_031254715.1 Nocardiopsaceae bacterium
CGCAGCGTGGTGGTCTTGCCCGCGCCGTTGCTGCCGAGCAGCGCCACGATCTCGCCCTCGCCGACTTCCAGCGACACCCCGCGCAGCGCCGGCACGTCGCCGTAGGAGGCGTGCAGGCCGGTGACGGTCAGGAGCGCCACCCGAGCACCTCCTCGACGGTCTCGGCGCTCTCCGTCTCCTCGCGGCCGAGGTAGGCGTCGATCACCCGGGCGTCGCTGCGCACCTGCGCCGGCGGCCCCGCCGCGATGGTGTGGCCCTGGTCGAGCACGATGACCCGGTCGGAGAGCCCCATCACCAGGTCCATGTCGTGCTCGATCAGCAGCACCGCCACGCCCGAGTCGCGGACCTGGCGGATCAGCTGCATGAGGGCCTGCTTCTCGGTCGGGTTGGTGCCGGCGCCCGGCTCGTCAAGCAGCAGGATCAGCGGCGCGCTCATCAGCGCCCGGGCGATCTCCAGCCGCCGCCGGTCGCCGTAGGAGAGCTGGGCGGCGAGCAGGTGCGCCTGGCCGGACAGCCCGGCGAACTCCAGCCAGCGCAGCGCCTGCCGCCGGTCCGCGGCGGTGGTGCGGCCGAGCAGGCCGTGCCGTGCGAGCAGCCGGCCCTGGTGGGCGGCGAGCCCGACCAGGCAGTTCTCGGCGACGTCGAGCCCCTCGAACAGCCGGATGCTCTGGAACGTGCGGGCGACACCGAGGCGGACGATCTTGTGCGGCCGCAGCTTGCGCAGCGACCGGCCGCCGAGCAGCACGCTTCCCCGCTGCGGCGTGACCAGCCCGGTGATGCAGTTGAACACGGTGGTCTTGCCGGCGCCGTTCGGCCCGATGAGGCTGAGGATCTCGCCCGCGTGCAGGTCGAAGCTCACGTCGCCGATCGCGGTGACGCCGCCGAAGCTGTGCCCGAGCCCGGCCACCGACAGCAGCACCGAGCCCGGCTCGGAGCGGCGCCCGGCCGGGGCCGGAGCTTCGCCGGCCGGCTCCGGCGGGGCGGTGAAGGAGCCCGGCCGTGACCGCCGGGCGGGCCAGATGCCCTGCGGGCGCGCCAGCATCAGCACGATGAGTGCCAGCGCGAACAGCAGCAGCCGGTAGTTGCTGATCGGGCGCAGCACCTCGGGCAGCGCCACCACGATCGCCGCGCCCAGGATCATGCCAGGGATGCTGCCCATGCCGCCGACGATCACGACGATGAGGATCATCACCGAGGTGTTGTACGTGAAGCTGGTCGGGTCGATCGCGCCGAACCGGGCGGAGAAGAACATCCCCGCCAGCGCGCCCACCATGGCGCCCATGATGTAGGCGAGCAGCTTGACCTTGGTGGCGGGGACGCCCACCGCCTCGCTGGCCGTCTCGTCCTCCCGCAGGCTGCGCCAGGCGCGGCCGAGCCGTGACCGGGACAGCAGCCCGGTGACGGCGACCGCCACCGCCATCAGGAACAGGCCCAGGTAGTACTGGGCGTTGCTGGTCAGGATCGAGGTGCCGAACACGGTCGCGGCCGGGATGCCGTACAGGCCGTTCGGGCCACCGGTCACGTTCAGGTTGGTCGCGATGATCCGGACGATCTCCCCGAAGCCGAGCGTGACGATCGCCAGGTAGTCGCTGCGCAGCCGCAGCGTCGGATAGCCGATGATGCAGCCGGAGATCGCCGCCGCGATGACGGCCAGCGGCAGCGTCTCCCAGAAGCTCAGGTGCAGGTGCAGTTCGAGCAGCGAGGAGGTGTAGGCGCCGATGGCGAAGAAGGCCGCGTACCCGAGGTCGAGCAGTCCCGCGTAGCCGACCACGACGTTGAGGCCCAGGCCGAGGATCGCGAACGTGACCACGGTGACCGCCACCGACATCGCGTACTGCGACAGCAGCAGCGGCAGCAGCAGCGAGAGCAGGCAGGCCGCTCCGGTCACGGCCGCCCGGGTGGCCATCCCGGCGCCGGGCAGGCGCGGGGTGAGGCGGCGCCGCCGGGCGGCCTGCGCGGTCTGGGCAGGGGTCACCGCTACGCCCGCTCTGCGACGCGCTCGCCGAACAGCCCGGTGGGCTTGAACACCAGCACGCCGATCAGCACGGCGAAGATGATCGCGTCGGTCCACTGCGAGGAGACGTAGCCGTCGGAGAACGATCCGATGAGGCCGATGAGCAGCCCGGCGACCATCGCCCCCGGGATGTTCCCGATCCCGCCGAGCACGGCCGCTGTGAACGCGCGCAGGCCGAGCAGGAAGCCCATGATGAAGTTGATCTGCGAGTAGTACAGGCCCTGCATGACCCCGGAGGCGCCGGCCAGCACCGACCCGAGCAGGAAGGTCAGCAGGATGGTGCGCTCGACGTTGATGCCCATCAGCCGGGCCGCGTCGCGGTCCATGGCCAGCGCCCGCATGGCGGTACCTGTCGCCGTCCGGTGCACGTACAGGTAGAGCCCCAGCATGAGCAGCAGGCACAGCCCGAACATCACGAGCTGGACGTAGGAGGCGTGGGCACCGCCGAGCGAGAAGTTCGCGGCAGGCAGGATGTTGGGATAGGAGGAGAAGCCGGCCCCGAAGATGATCCGGACGCCCTCCTCCAGGGCCAGTGACACCCCGAGGGCGCTGATGAGGATGGCGAGCCGGGAGGAGTTCAGCAGCGGCTGGTAGGCCACCCGTTCGATCAGCATTCCCAGCCCGCCGGTGATCGCCATCCCCGCCACCAGCGCCACCAGCACCACGACGGCTACCGGCCAGTGCTGCGCCACCAGCGTCGTGACGATGGTGTAGCCGGCGAAGGAGCCGACCATGACGACATCGCCGTGGGCGAAGTTGATCAGCCGGATGATGCCGTAGATCATCGTGTAGCCCAGGGCCACCAGTGCCAGGAATGCGCCGCTGGTGAGCCCGTTCACCACGTACTGGAGAAACGCGCTCATGCCCGGCCCGGCCGCCGATGCCTGCTCTGCGCGCCGCCCGTCAGCTGACGTTCACCCACTGTCCGGTGCTCGGGTCGAGCTTTTTGTAGGCGGCGAAGCTGCCACCGCGCACGATGGTCACGATGTAGTTGACCGGCTTCCTGTCGCCGTGGCTGTCGAAATGGAAGCTGCCGGTGATGCCGCTGTAGCTGCTGATCCCGTGCAGCGCCGAGATGATCTTGCTGGGCGAGGTGGAGCCGGCGGCCTTGATCGCCTGCGCGGCCACCCCGACCGCGTCGTACTCGTAGCTGGAGTACGGGCCCGGCCCGGTGTGGTAGGCCGCCTGGTAGGCGCTGACGAAGCCCTTCGCGCTGGTCAGGAACTGGGCCAGGGGGGCGGTGTCGACCAGGGCGCCGGTCGCGGCGCTGCCCGCCGTCTTGATCAGCGTCGGGTCGTTGTTCGCGTCCCCGCCCATCATGGTGAAGTGCAGCCCCAGCTGCTTGGCCTGCTTCAGCATGAGCCCGAACTCCGGGTAGTAGCCGCTGTAGTAGAAGACCTGCGGCTTGGACTGCGCGATCTTGGTCAGGAACGAGGTGTAGTCGGACTGCCCGGGCGTCAGCGCGTTGTTGAAGACGACCTGGGCGCCGTCCGCCTTCAGCGCGCTGACGGTGCTCTGCGCCAGGCCCTTGGAGTAGGTGCTGTTGTCGTTGCCCACCGCGACCCGCTTGTCCTTCAGGAACTTGGTGATGAAGCTGGCGACGATCGGGCCCTGCTCGTCGTCGCGGCCGATGGTGCGGAAGGCCTCCGGGAAGCCCTGCTGGGTCAGCTGCGGGTTGGTCGAGGCATCCATCACGAACGGGATGCCGGCCCGGTGGAAGGCGCTCAGCTCGGGCAGCGCCGCGGTGGAGCAGTAACCGCCGGCGGCGATGGCAATGCCCTGCGAGATGAGCTTGGCGGTCGCCTGCGCTGCCGTCTGCGCCTGGCAGGCGTCGTCCTGGGAGACGATCTTGATCTTCTTGCCGTCCACCCCGCCGGCCGCGTTGATCTTCTTGGCGGCCAGCTGCGCACCGTGCAGGATGTCAGTGCCCGCGCTGGCGTAGTCGCCCGACAGCGGCACCGGGACGCCGATGCTGATCGTGCCGCCTGAGCTGCCGGAACCGCCGGAGCCGGACGAGCCGCATGCAGCGGCGGTAAGGGCCAGTGCCGCGAGCACCGCCGTGACCGGTGCTCTTAAGCCAAGACCATTCATCGTGCCTGCCCCTCTCGCCAGGGCCGCGTAGTTGCGGACATCGTAGACGTAACGGTCACCGATGTATACCTTGATCAATGCCGCATTACATGCAGTACTGCATGCAAATCACGGTTTGCTAACGGCTGGCGCCGGCATCCCGCCGCCAGGGCGCCGGACCGGAGAGTGAGGACCCTCATGACCAGCAGCGGCCCGGACCTGCCGCCGACGGCACCGGTGGTGATCATCGGCGGCGGGATCATGGGCGTCAGCACCGCCTACGAGCTGGCCGCCGCCGGAGTGACCGGGGTGGTGCTGCTGGACGCCGGCGCGCTCGGGTCCGGGTCCACCGCCCGGGCCGCCGGCGGCGTGCGGGCACAGTTCTCTGACCCCGTCAACGTCCGGCTGGGACTGCACAGCCTGCGGGTGTTCGAGACCTTCGGCGAGCGGTTCGGCCAGGACATCGACTTCCACCAGGTGGGATACCTCTTCCTGCTCGACTCCGGGGAGGACGTCGCCTCGTTCCGGGAGGCGGTCGCGACCCAGCAGCAGCTGGGCGTCCCCAGCCGCCTGATCACCGTCGCCGAGGCGGCCGACCTGTCGCCGCTCATCAGCACCGACGGCCTGCTCGCGGCGGCCTACTCACCGGCCGACGGCTACTGTTCCCCGGAGTCGGTGGTGCTCGGGTACGCGACCGCGGCCCGGCGCCTCGGCGCCCGGATCATCCCGCACTGCCCGGTCACCGGGATCCGGGCCGAGGCCGGGCGCATTACCGCGGTTGCCACCGCCGCCGGAACCATCAGCGCGCCCGCCGTCGTCTGCACGGCCGGGCCGTGGTCGCGCCAGGTCGCAGAATGGGCCGGGGTCGAGCTCCCGGTCACCCCGCTGCGGCGGCAGGTCCTGGTCACCGGGCCGGTTCCCGGCCTCCCGCCGCGGCTGCCGTTCACCATCGACTTCGGCACCAGCCTGTACTTCCACCGCGAGGGACCGGGCCTGCTGCTGGGCATGTCCGACCCGGACGAGACCCCGGGCTTCAAGCTGACCAGGTCCGACGCGTGGCTGCCAGGCCTGTCGGCCGCGCTGGCCCGCCGGGCGCCCGCGCTGACGAACGCGGGCATCAAGACCGGCTGGGCGGGGCTGTATGAGGTGTCGCCCGACCATAACGCGCTGATCGGCGAGTCAGCGGCGGTCAGCCGGTTCCTGTACGCGACGGGGTTCTCCGGGCACGGGTTCCTGATGGGTCCCGCGGTTGGTGAGGTCATGCGCGACCTTTACCTGGGACGGCAACCGTTCATCGACGTGACAGCGCTCACCGCGGACCGGTTCATCGCCTCCCGGCCGCGCCCGGAACGCAGCATCATCTGACCCCGCCACGGGCCAGGGCGGGCCCGGAGCCGGCCGGGGCGCCCCCCGGGTGAACCTTCTGCCGGGGTCATCACGTGTACTGGGTCATGGGGACAAACATGATGCTCACTGAGAACCGGCAGCGCCCGCGGGACAGGTGGTGGACGCTGGGGCTGGGGGCGGTGGGCTCGGTGCTGCTGGCGGTGGCTGCCGGGATCCACCTGGATCTGTACCTGACCGGGTACCGGTCGATCCCGACCATCGGGTGGCTGTTCCTGCTGCAGGTGATCACCGGGTTCGCGCTCGCGATCCTGGTGGTGGTGACCCGCAGCCGCCTGGTGGCGGCCGCGGCCGCCCTGTTCGCGCTGGCGACGCTGGGCGGCTACCTGCTGTCGGTGTGGGTCGGGCTGTTCGGGTTCACGGAGGTACGCACCACGGCGGGCATCGCCGCCGGGGTGATCGAGGTGGTGGCGTTCGCCGCGCTGGGGCTGGCCGCCGTGCTGCCTGCGCCGGCCGGGCGGGCTGCCGGGCATGCCGCGCCGCGGGCGGGGCTGGCTGGGCCGGCCGGTCGCGGGGGAGAGCTGCTGGCCAGAGTCCAGGCAGGCGGGGCGAAGCTGATTCCTGGTGTCGCTGGGGTCGCGGTCGTGGCGCTGGCCCTGCTGGGGGTGGCGATCGGGACGGCCGGCGGGCGGCCCGCCGCCGCGGCAGCCGGGAGTGGTGGCCTCAGCACCGCGAAGGCCGGCGGGGTGACCGTGCTGACAAACGCCAAGGGGCTCACGCTGTACTGGTTCGCGCGCGACACCCCCACGAAGTCCAACTGCACCGGGTCGTGTGCCGGTTACTGGCCGCCGGTCACCGGCTCGCCGGCGGCGCCGGCGGG
>JAIRTY010000504.1 GCA_031254715.1 Nocardiopsaceae bacterium
CCCGCCGGCGATATCGCCGGCGGGGCCCGCCACTATCATGTGACGGTAATTATCTGGTAATGCCTTTTACCAGGGCAGGGCTGCTAATGGCAATCGCCTGGCAATGGAATGGCAATTCCGCCGAAATGATAGCGGCTCCCTCTTGACCTCAATGACAACCGGCTTAACATGATCAGTATCCTGACGACGGTATACAATTCCCGCCGTCGCGCACCATTGGCCCTTCGCCGGGTCCATACAGACGAGTCAACGAGGTCTCCAGGGAGAGGTATCGGTGGCGGCAGATGGCTACTAGCACAACCAGCTATCAAGAGGTGACCAACTCGACCGGCCGGGTGTTCCGCGTCGGCGAAGAACCGAAACAGCTTCTCGGCTACCCCCGGTGGGTCGTCATCATGGCCGCCTGGTTCGCCATGTGCCTGGCCGGCCTGCTCGAGTACACCTGGGGCTCGCTGTCGGGTTCCCTGCAGGCGGCACACGGCTGGGGTGATGCCCCGACCTTCTGGCTGTTCTCCTTCTATGTGATCTTCGAGTCGTTCGTCCAGATCTGTACCGGCTTCCTGCGCAGCCGGGGGATCCTGACGGTGCGCTGGGCCGTGATCATCGGCGGGGTCGTCTGCGGCGTCGTCGCCTACGCGTGGCTGGCGACCTCCAGCCAGATCTGGGAGGCGTACATCAGTTACGCCGTCCTCGGCGGACTCGGCTCCGGGATGATCTACTCGAGCTGCATCAACATCGTGGCCAAGTGGTTCCCGGAGAAGAAGGGCTGGCGCACCGGGTTCGTCAACGGCGGCTGGGCCTACGGCGCGGTGCCGTTCATCTTCGCGATCGGCGCGTTCTCACAGGCCTCGGGCTCCGGCAACATGAGCATCAGCACGGTCAAGACCTACATCATCGTCCAGGGCATCATCATGACCGTCTGCATCTGCCTGGCCGGATCGTTCATGAAGGACCCGCCCAAGAACTGGTGGCCGAAGGACATCGACCCGCTCGACTGGCACAAGCACAGCACCCGGGACCTGGTGAACAACCCGCCGTCCCTCCGGCATTACAACCTCGGCGAGATGTGGCGCACCCCGCAGGCCAAGTGGGTGGCGATCAGCTACGCCCTGTACGTGGGCTGCTCGCTGTTCGGGGTGGCCTTCTACGTCCCGTTCGCCAAGGCCTACGGTCTTGGCTACATCGGCGTGGTCGGGTTCGCCGGGTTCTCGCTCGCCGACGGGATCTTCCGGCCGATCTACGGGAAGATCTCCGAGTACATCGGGCGGCGCCGGACGATGATCTACGCCTACTGGGGCAACGTGGTGTTCCAGTTGCTCGCGTTCTTCACCGGCGCTCATCACCAGGCTCTGCTGTTCGCGATCTGCGCCGTCATCTCCGGCGGCCTGTCCGGCGCCAACTTCCCGATGACCGCGGCGCTGACCGCCGACTACTGGGGCGAGACCAACAACGCCATCAACTACGGGTCCGTCTATGCCTGGAAGGCGCTCGGCGGCAGTTTCGCCGGCGGCGGGGCGGCCTTCGTCATGACCGGCACCTTCTACGGCAACGCTCACTACAACTGGGCGCTCGGCTTCTTCTTCGGCGCTTCACTCGGTGCGCTGGCCGCGCTGGTCATGATGTTCCTCGCCAAGCGCCCGACGGTGGAGCAGATGGAGGAAGCGGTCCGCAAGACAGCGGCGAAGGAGGCGGAGAAGGCCAAGCCGGCGATCGCGTAGCGGCTGCAGTCACAGCCGGAGTACGGACGAACAGTGGCGCACGGGCCGACCGGCCCGTGCGCCACTGCCTGCCGCTACCCGGCCTGGAACCGGGGCAGGCCCCACTCGGTCGTACCCGGGCGGTGATACGCGGTCCTGGTGCGCTCGGTGTGGTCGCGGGCCGCCTTGCCGGCCCGTTCCTCGTCGCCCGCTTCGATCGCCTCGACCAGTTCCAGGTGCTCGGCGCTCGACCCGGCCCCGCGCATCGGGGCCACCAGCCGGTAGTACCAGCGCACCCGGCGCCCGACGATCCCGGTCAGCTCCGCCAGCACGGCGTTGCCCGCCAGCTTCGCCAGCGCGGCGTGGAACCGGTTGTTGACCGTCACGAACCGCTCGGTGTCGCCCGCCTCGACCGCGGCCTCGCCCTCCTGGCAGATCTCGCGCAGCGCGGACAGCTGCTCCTTGCCGCCCCGGCCCGTCCTGGCTGCCCTGGCCGCCAGCCGGGCGGTCTCCACCTCCAGCAGCTCCCGCACGTCCAGCAGCTCGTCGACCTCCTGGTCGGTCGGGACGTGCACGAACGCGCCCTGGTTGGGCCGCAGGTCGACCCAGCCCTCGGCCTCCAGCCGGTGCAGCGCCTCCCTGACCGGCTGGCGGCTCACCCCGAGCAGGCGCGCCAGCTCCGTCTCGACCAGATGCTGGCCCGGCTGCAGACGGCCGTCGACGACCAGCTCCACCAGGGACTCATACACGGACTGCCGCAACGGGACCGGGCGCTGTACCGGGCGGATCACCCCGGGTTCCTCAGCGGGCTGAGTTCCTAGCGTCGTCATCGCCTCCACCCCCTGTTACGAGCAGTATATCGCGTGCTGTATCCAAAATGCCTTCCCGTGCAGCCGGGCCCGGATTGGCGCGCGGCTGGCAGCGGGGACGGCTTCCGTTCCCGATGGCAAATGGAGCACGATAGCGCCATGACAAGCACCGTGCGGGGCGTGATCGCCCGTGGCAAAGGCGAGCCGGTCGAGATCACCAGCGTCGTGGTGCCGGACCCCGGGCCGGGCGAGGCGCTGGTGCGGATACAGGCCTGCGGGGTCTGCCACACCGACCTGCACTACCGCGAGGGGGGCATCGGGGACGACTTCCCGTACCTGCTCGGGCACGAGGCGGCGGGCGTGGTGGAGGCGACCGGCGACGGCGAGACCCGGCTGGCGCCTGGCGACTTCGTGATCCTCAACTGGCGCGCCGTGTGCGGGCAGTGCCGGGCCTGCCGCCGCGGGCGGCCGTGGTACTGCTTCAGCACGCACAACGCGCGGCAGCAGATGACGCTCTCCGACGGGACTCCCCTCTCGCCCGCCCTGGGCATCGGCGCCTTCGCCGAGAAGACCCTGGTCGCGGCCGGGCAGTGCACCAAGGTGGATCCCGCCGTGCCACCGGAGGTGGCGGGGCTGCTCGGCTGCGGCGTGATGGCGGGGCTGGGAGCGGCCCTCAACACCGCCCCGGTGACCAGGGGCGACACGGTCGCGGTCATCGGCTGCGGCGGGGTGGGCGACGCGGCGGTGCTGGGGGCCCGGCTGGCGGGTGCCGCCGCGATCATCGCGGTCGACATCGACCCGCGGAAGCTGGAATGGGCCAGGGAGTTCGGGGCCACCCACGTCGTCAACTCGCGGGAGACCGACCCGGTAGCCCGGATCCAGCAGCTGACCGACGGCAACGGGGCCGACGTGGTGATCGAGGCGATCGGCCGGCCGGAAACCTACCAGCAGGCCTTTTACGCCCGGGACCTGGCCGGCACCGTGGTACTGGTCGGGGTGCCGACCCCGGAGATGCGGCTGGAGTTGCCGCTGCTCGACTTCTTCGGCCGCGGCGGCGCGCTGAAGTCCTCTTGGTATGGCGACTGCCTGCCCGAGCGCGACTTCCCCCTGCTCACCGGCCTCTACCTGCAGGGACGACTGCCGCTGGACAAGTTCGTGTCGGAGACGATCGCGCTGGAGGCGGTCGAGGACGCGTTCGCCAAGATGGCGCGGGGCGAGGTGCTGCGCTCGGTGGTGAAGCTCTGACCTGCCCGGCCGGCCGGTGGCATGCGGCCGGGCCGGCCGGGCAGGATGGTCGCATGACGCAGGCGCCCGCAATCCCCATCGTGACCCTCCCCGGCGACGTAGCGATGCCCATGCTCGGGCTGGGCACCTGGCGATTGCGCGGCCGGGCCGGGCAGCAGGCCATGGCCGCCGCGCTGGAGGCCGGCTACCGCCACATCGACACCGCCACCATGTACGGCAACGAGGCCGAGGCCGGGCGGGCGGTGGCCGGGAGCGGGCTTGACCGGAGCGAAGTGTTCATCACCAGCAAGCTGCCGTCCGGCCGGGCGGGCCGCGAGCGCGCCACCTTGTCGGAGAGCCTGCGCGCACTCGGCACCAGCTACCTGGACCTGTGGCTGGTGCACTGGCCGCCGGCCGGCCGCACGCTGGTGCCGGTCTGGCAGGAACTGCTGGCGCTGCGCGATGAGGGCCGGGCCCGGGCGGTCGGCGTCAGTAACTACTCGCTCGCCCAGATCGACCGGCTGATCGAGGTCACCGGCCAGGCGCCGGCGGTCAACCAGATCCCGTGGAGCCCGCGCCGGCACGACGCGGCCGTGCTGGCCGGTCACCGCGAGCGCGGCGTGACGGTGATGGGGTACAGCCCGCTCAAGGGCAGCCAGCTGACCGACCCGGTGCTGACCGGGATCGCCGGCGCGCACGGCGTGAGCCCGGCCCAGGTGGTGCTCAAGTGGCACCTGGCACACGGGGTGGCAACCGTGGTCAAGTCCGCCGACCCGGGCCGGATCGCGGACAACATCGGCCTCGCGCGGTTCTCGCTGAGCGAGGAGGAGATCGGCCGGATCGACAGCCTGTCCCGGGAGCGCTGACCCTCTGGCAGGATTTGAGGCATGAATCGCGCCGCCTCCGGTCACCTGTGGCACCAGCTGGCGGGGTACCTGATGACCACCCACGGGCACCGGCCGTCCGGCATCCTGGTGGCCGGGACCGCGCTGCTGGCGCTGGCGGCCGTCGGCTCGCGCCGGATCTGGCCGGTCAGCCGGACCGTGGTCACCCTCGCCCACGAGGGCGGGCACGCGCTGGTGGCGCTGCTGACCGGGCGCCGCCTGGACAGCGTGCGGGTGCTGCGCAGCACCGCCGGGCTGACCGTGTCGTCGGGCAGCCCGACCGGCGCCGGCATCGTGCTGACCGCGGCCGCCGGGTCCACCGCGCCGCCGCTGCTCGGGCTCGGCGCCGCCGCCCTCATCGCCACCGGCCACCTGTTCAGCATGCTGCTGATCAGCCTCGCCGCGCTGACCGGGCTGGCGGTCGCGGTCCGCAACGCCTACGGCATCCTCGCCATCCTGCTCACCGGGGCGGCGATCGTGGTGGTCCTGTGGCGCGGCTCGGCGCTGGCCGAGGCCCTTGCCGGCTACCTGATGGCGTGGTTCCTGCTGCTGGGCGGGGTCCGCCCGGTGCTGGAACTCCAGCACGGCCGCCGCCGCAGCGCCCGGGGCATGCCCTCGCGCGGGACGACCGATGCGGACCAGCTGGCGGCTCTCACCAGCGTGCCAGGCGGCCTGTGGGTATTCCTGTTCGGCGTGGTGGCCCTGGCCGCCCTGACCGTGAGCGCGTTCTGGCTCATCGCCTGACGGCCGGTCCCCTGACGGGCGGTCCCGGGCGCCAAGCGGCCCGCCCCGCCCCGGAGGGCGTCAGGCGGGCCGCTGAGAGCGAAACGGGTCAGGACGACGCTGCGTCGAGGTAGGTGCTGAACCCGGTGCCGCCGCCACGCAGATTGGACGGGTAGGCGATCGTGTCCCCGCTTTCGGTGCCGCCGGAGGTGGCGACCTCCTTGCTATGAGTCCACCACGAAGACAGGCTGCTCCGGGACCCGGAGTAGGTGGTGAGGGCTACGTTGCCGAAGCTGCCCAGCAGCTGATCGGCTGACGGCGCATTCGCCGCTGTCGTTGCCGGGTCCGCCAGGCTGGTGCCGATGCTGGCCTTGCTGAATGACAGACCGGTGCCCGCCGTAAACGACCCGTGCATGTCGTTCGATCCCTGGTACGCCTCGAAGGTGACCAGGCCGCTGTTCTTGTTGTAGTAGATGTCCAGGGTGATGTACCCGGGGGCGAAGGCGCCCGGCTGGCCGGTCACCGAGGCGTTGCAGGTGACCCCGCCGGTGCCGCCGTTGTTGCCGGCCAGGCAGCCGCCGACGTGCGAGCCGGCCGTGTAGTCGACGCTGAACGCAGCGTCCCAGGGGTTCGCGCCGTTGTCACCGGGGTAGATCGAGACACCCAGGCTGATGGTGTACTTGCCGCTGGTCAGCGTGACGCCATGACCGAATCCGGAGCCCATGACCGAGTTGTACTGGGCGACTGCGCGGCCGTACACGGTCCCCTGGATGTAGCGGAACTGGCCGCCGGTCGCGGCGTACCCGGCGGTGTCCTTGGTGAAGATGCGGTTACCGGTGGCAGCTCCGGCCGTCCCGGCGGTGATGAGGGCGGCTGCGGTCGCCGCTGTGGTGACCGCGGCGGCGGCCGCGGCCAGGCGCTTGATGGTGTGTGGCATGTAC
>JAIRTY010000534.1 GCA_031254715.1 Nocardiopsaceae bacterium
GCCAGCGCGTGCACGTCCGGATGCGCCGTCGCCTTCGCGTCCAGCAGCAGCTCGGTCAGGCGCAGCGCGTCCTCGCACAGGAACGGACGTACCGGGTCCTGCGGGTTGCTGCCGTGGTAACCCTCGTTGAACAGCAGATACAGCGATCGCAGCACGGAATCCCGCCGGGTGCCGAGGTCAGGCAAGTCGCCCACGTCAGGCAGCCGGCCCAGCTGACGCAGGCGGCCGCGCCCCCGGTTCAGCCGCCGGTCGATGGTCTGGGTATCGACCAGGAACGCCAGACCGATCTCCCTGGGCGACAGGCCACACAGCCACCGCAGGATCAGGGTCACGTGCGTTTCGCGGTTCAGGCCGGGGTCGCACACCGCGAACATCATCGCCAGCTGGCCGACACTCTCGGCGGCCGGGGCCAGTGCCGCCTCGATCGTTCCGGTCAGCGCCGTCGTGGTCGCCAGCTCGGGCAGGAATGAGCGGTGGCGCTGTTCCCGGCGGATGATGTCGATCGCCCGGTTGTGAGCGGCCCGGATGAGCCACGCCTTCGGGTCCCGCGGCAGCTCGAAGCGCCACGCGTGCATGGCACTGACCAGCGCGTCGTGGACGACGTCCTCGGCGAGCGGGATGTTGGACGGGCCCAGGACCCTGGTCAGCGCGCTGACCAGGTGCGCGTACTCCTTCCGGAACAGGTCCTCGACCAGCTCCGTCGATGACACCGCAGCGGGCCCTCCGGCCACGAGCCTCAGATCCGGGTGTCCTGGACCGGCCGCACCTCGACGGAACCGCCGAACTCGTATGTCGGGCAGGTGCGCGCCACGTCGATGGCGTCTTCCAGGGAGGCGGCCTCGAAGATCATGCTGCCGGTCACCAGATCCTTCGACTCGGCGTAGGGGCCGTCGGTGACCACGCGCTCGTGACCCCGGACCGCCGCCCCCGGGTTGTCAAGCGCGGTTCCTGCGTTGCCCCGGCCCTGCCGGGCCAGCTCGTCGGACCAGCGATACCACTTCTCGACGTGAGCCTGAAGCTCCGAGGGCGACAGATCGTGCCGCGCGACAGCGCCCCCGCGAAAGATCAACATGAACTTGCTCCGCAGGGCGCCTTCATCGCTCCGAGGTGCCGGCGTCATGGCCCCAACCGTAACCGTAAGGACGCTAAGTCCTGGAATTCGGCCAGCAGCTTGGTCACCTTCCTGGCTGCAGCACGAAGCCGGTTGTTCTCGGCCCGCAACCGGGCGTTCTCAGCCGCGAGCTCTTCCGCCTCGTCCTGCAGCCGGGCGTTCTCAGCCGCCAGCCGGTCCGCACGACTCTGCAGATCCTTGACTGGATCGGACAGATCCTCCGGCAGAGTGCCTGCCGTCGCCGCCGCTGGCCGCGGGCCCGGCTTGCGCTCTGGTGGGTGCGGTGTGCCGTCAGGAATCACCCGCACGTTCCCCGTCCGCTCCGCGTGCCACTCCCGGCGGATGAAGTACGTCGGCTGCGTCCCGCCGGATTGGCGGCCCCGGACGTTGACCAGCATCCCGCTGGTCTTCAGGTATTCGCGGGCGAGTTGCAGGTCATCCTGGGCAGTGTCCGGGGCTGCCCGGCTCACCAGCCCGGACGGCGCGCCCTCCCACAGCCAGCCCGGGTCGCCGTCGCTGGTTTCCGGGGTGAACTCCCCTGGATTCTGCTCCGCAAGCGCACACAACTGCTGCCACACCTCGTGGGCCAGCCCGGCCGCATCTGCCCGCCTGTGCGTCGCCATATACGAGGGCATTCCCGTCCAGCTTGTAGGTATTCGCCCGCCAGCATCCAGCAGCGGCTGGAGCTCATCCCACAGGACGACCGCGAGGGCGGAGAACCAGGGGGCTGGGTCAAGCCAAACTATGAAGAAGGTTCCAACCGTCACTACTCCATGACAACGTGATCAGGTGACCGGAACTGCCGCCACCGTTGCCATCGTCGTCGCGCTCGCGCTCGGCTGGTACTTCGCTTGGTTCCGCCGCTGGAACCGTGCGGTCATCGGCGCCAAGCGGGATCTTGGCGCAGCGAAAAAGAACCAGTCGAAGGCCCGGATCGCTATGGTCGTCGCGGCCATCGTCGCGGCCTTGGCCATCAGGGCGTGGCTGACGGGATCGGGACGCGGGTGACCGGGGGCATCAATGCTGGTGGTCAGGGGCGGGGTCGAACCGCCGACCTTCCGCTTTTCAGGCGGACGCTCGTACCAACTGAGCTACCTGACCGGGCCGGGCCCTAGCCCGAGCGGTCCTGACGGGATTTGAACCCGCGACCTCCACCTTGACAGGGTGGCGAGCACTCCGAGCTGCTCTACAGGACCAATAATCGCTGGCCGGACGGCCAGCCAGTGCCCCCAACGGGATTCGAACCCGTGCCGCCGCCTTGAAAGGGCGGTGTCCTAGGCCTCTAGACGATGGGGGCTCTGACGGCATTGCTACCCGAGCCCGTGGCGCCCGCCGTCGGGAACCGCCCCAGCATAGGGGACGGGGACCTCGCCGGGCAAAGCGTAACCCCGTCGCTGCACGGGGTTCGCCACGGACCGCACCCAGGGTAACGCCGGCCCGGCAGACGATCATCCGGTACCGGTTGCGGAGCCGCCAAAAATCAGACACGGTAGGCAATCAGCGCACAACGCTATGTATTTACGCGCCGTAGTTACTGATGCCAGCACCAACCACGGTCAGTGACATTACGACAACTCGTCGTAAATAGGGCGAATGAGCGGGAGGTGGGCATCCCATGCGCGGCGGCCCGGGTCGCAGACCTGATGCGCAGCAGCCCCCACCGGCCGCGGCCCGGCCGAACGGGCACTCGCCCGAGCAGCCCGGCCGGTTAGCGCAGGCCGCCCCGCCCGCGCCAGCCGATCCGGCGGACGACGTACCGGCCGGATTACTCCCGGCCAGGCCGGACCGCCCGAACGGGGGCCCCGACCGGCCGGTGTCCTACCGCGACGTATTCGCCGTCCGTGAGTTCCGCGCCCTGTGGGGCGCGCAGGCCCTTTCTTATCTTGGCGACCAGTTCGCTCAGGTAGCCATCGCGATCCTGGTGTACAGCCGCACCGGCTCTGCGTTCCTGACCGGGCTCGCCTACGCCCTGACGTACCTGCCGCCGCTGGTGGGAGGGCCGCTGCTGTCGGGGCTGGCCGACCTCTTCCCGCGGCGGCTGGTCATGCTGGTGCTGGACCTGATCCGGGCGGCGCTGGTGGCGGCCATGGTCATCCCCGGGCTGCCATTCGCCGCGCTGTGCGCGCTGGTGTTCCTGACGGTGCTGCTGTCCGCGCCGTTCTCCGCTGCCAGGTCGGCGCTGCTGCCGGACGTGCTGCCGCCAGGCAAGTTCGTGGCCGGCTCCGCGGTTGGCACCATGACGTTCCAGATCAGCCAGCTGGCCGGCTTCCTGCTGGGGGCCGGCGTGGTGGCTGCGGTCGGCCCGCACCAGACGCTGGCGATGGACGCGCTGACGTTCCTGCTGTCAGCGGCGATCATCGCGCGCTGGGTCCGGCGCCGGCCGGCGCCCGCCGGGGCAGCCGGCCAGAGCAGCCCGCCGGCGCGGAGCTCCGACAGGCCGTCGCTGTGGGCGGTCACCCGGGAGGGCGCCGCGATCGTGTTCGGCCGGCCGGTGCTGCGGACGCTGGTGCTGTTCGGCTGGCTGGCAGGGTTCGCGGTGGTGCCGGAAGGCCTCGCCGCTCCCTACGCGCGCACCCTCGGCGGCGGCCCGATCACCGTGGGCCTGCTGATGGCGGCGATGCCCGCCGGGATGATCGCCGGCGCGTACCTGACCGGGCGGGTCGCGGGGCCAGCCACCAGGATCCGGACGATCGGGTGGCTGGCGATGCTGTCCTGCGCGCCGCTGATCGTCAGCCTGCTGCACCCGCCGCTGTGGGCGGTGCTGGTGCTCTGGGCGGTGGCCGGCGCCGGGGGTTCCTACCACCTGGCCGCCGCCGCGGCGTTCGTGCAGGCGCTGCCGTCGGAGCACAGGGCACGGGCGTTCGGGATCGCGCAATCGGGGCTGCTGGCCGTGCAGGGGCTGGCGATCCTGGCCGCTGGCGCCGCCGCGCAGCGGATCGGCCCGCAGGCGGTGGTCGCCATCGCCGGGCTCGCTGGCATGACCGCGGCCGCGGCCCTGGCCTCGGTGTGGTCCTGCCGCTACGCCGAGCTTCCGGAGGCGCCGGCCGCGCTGTCCGCGGTCCCGGCCGCTTCCGGCGGGGACGGACCTGGCGCCTAGGCCTGTCCGGAGCCGCTCCCGCCGCCCGCGGTGCTGCCGCCGTTCCCGGCGCCGTCGCCGCGCTTCTTGGCGAGGTAACCCTCGGCGATGGACTTGCCCTCGCCTTCCTCCGGCACCACCGCCCAGGCCACCACGTATATGAGCGCCCCCGCCCCGCCGAACAGCGACAGCGCGGCGAACGCCACGCGCACCAGGTTGGGGTCGACCCCGAAGTAGTCGCCAAGCCCGGCGCAGACCCCGGCCACCATCCGGCCCGCGAACGGCCGGACAAGCTGCTTGTTCGCGTTACCTTCACTCATGTACCGATCATGCCCCCGCAGGCCTGGCCCAGACAGTGCTTACCTGGCGGCATACGCTGGCCTCATATCCAGCGTGAGAGGAGCGCCCATGCCGCCGCACTCCCCCGGCCAGCCGGCCGCGGTCGACGTCCTCCGGATCGACGAGCAGCTCACCGCGGACGAGCGGCTGGTCCGCGACACCGTGCGCAAGTTCGCCGCCGACCGGGTCATGCCGCACATCGCCGACTGGTTCGAGGCGGGCACCCTCCCCCGCGAGCTGGTGCCCGAGCTCGGGAAGCTCGGCCTGCTCGGCATGCACCTGACCGGGTACGGCTGCGCTGGCATGGGCCCGGTCGCCTACGGGGTCGCCTGCCGCGAGCTGGAGGCCGCCGACTCCGGCCTGCGCAGCCTGGTGTCGGTGCAGGGCTCGCTGGCCATGTACCCCATCTGGCGGTACGGCTCGGAGCAGCAGAAGGAAGAATGGCTGCCCCGGATGGCGGCCGGGGAGGCGATCGGCTGCTTCGGGCTGACCGAGCCCGATCACGGATCCGACCCTGGCAGCATGAAGACCTACGCGAAGCCGAACGGGTCCGGCTGGATCCTGTCTGGCAGCAAGATGTGGATCACCAACGGCTCTATCGCGGACGTGGCCGTTGTCTGGGCCCGCGCACCCGATGGCATCAGGGGATTCCTGGTACCGCGCGGAGCGCGGGGGTTCAGCTCCCGTTCGGTCCATAAGAAACTCTCGCTGCGCGCTTCGGTGACCGCGGAACTGAATTTCGACGAGGTGAAGCTGCCGGCGGACGCGATGCTGCCGGGGGTGAGCGGGCTCAAGGGGCCGCTGTCATGCCTGACCGAGGCGCGGTTCGGGATCGTGTGGGGCTCGACCGGGGCGGCGCGGGCCTGCCTGGAGGCGGCGGTGGACTACGCCCGCACCAGGGAGCAGTTCGGCAAGCCGATCGGGGGCTTCCAGCTCACCCAGTCGAAGCTGGCGTGGATGCTGGCGGACCTGTCCCGCGCCCAGCTGCTGGCGCTGCACCTGGGGCGGATGAAGGAGTCCGGATCGCTCGCGCCCGAGCAGGTCAGCCTGGCCAAGATGGCGAACGTGCGGGCTGCCATCGAGGTCGCCCGGCAGGCGCGGACCATCCTCGGGGCGAGCGGGATCACGCTGGAGTACCCGGTGATCAGGCACGCCGCCAACCTGGAATCGGTGCTGACCTACGAGGGCACCGAGGAGATCCACGCGCTCGCCCTCGGCCAGGCGCTCACCGGCCTCTCCGCTTACCGTTAAGTCAGCGGTTCAGAGGAACGGTTCAATGTGCCGCCGGAGCTCGTCGGTATCGCCGGCCGGGATGCTGTGGTGGCTGGCCTGCAGCAGCGTGACGACGCTCGGCGCTGGCAGCCGGTCGCGAGCAGTGCGGGCGACCCGGCCCGGATCATGCGCCCGGCTCTGCCCGGCGACGATGACCAGCACCGGCGGCTTGAGGCCTGCCAGCTCGCTGCGGGAGGGCCGCCTGGGCAGCACGATCTTTGCCCGGCCCAGGTCCTGCCCGGCAGTCACCACCGCCAGCCAGGCTTCGTCGAGCGGGCGGCCGCCGGTCTCCCAGGCAAGGAAGCGGCGCATCCGGCTGGCGGCGGGGCGGGCCAGCACACCGATTGCGCGCAGCCGGTACCGCAGGCTCATCGGCGCGAAGCAGTCCGTCGGGTCGAGCAGCACCAGCCGGCTGACCCGTTCCGGCGCGTGCAGGGCGTAGCGCAGCGCCAGCCACGCCCCGTAGGAGTGCCCGGCGATCGCCGCCCGGCGGACCGCCAGGCCGTCTAGGACCTCGTCCAGCCAGCCGGCCAGTTCCGCCGCCGTGCGGGGCGGCTGGTCGCCGGGGCTGCTGAGCCCGGGGTGCCCGGGCGGGTCCACGGCAATGACCCGGTGCCCGCTGGCGAGCCCGCCGGCCACGTCCCGCCAGGCCACGGCGGTGGTCCCGCTCTCCTGCAGCAGCACCACCGGCGGTGCGCCCGGCGAGCCGCAGGCCAGCACGTGCGTGCTGCCATACCGGGTGGGGACAGGCTCGGATGCCACCGGCACCGGCCAGCGGTCCAGCGCCGCCTGGTAGGCGCGGGCGAAAAGCTCTGTCCGGTCATCGGTTCTGGTCGTGCCGACCATGTCTCCCCCATAGAATCTCCACCATCAAGATAAGAGACTATCGAGAGAAGTTGCGAGATGCATCCCCCGGTTGCCGACGACGATGCGCCCCGGCTGGAGCTGGTGCACCGGCTTCGCGCCATCTCCGTTCAGCTTGACCTGGCCCGGGCCGCGTTCGCGCGGGCCCATGCGCTCCACGACACCGACGTGCGAGCGCTGATCTGCCTGCTGGACGCCGAGCGCGGCGGCATCGCCGCCACGCCCGGCTGGCTGGGATCCCAGCTCGGCCTCACCTCACCGGCCACCACCGCCCTGATCGACCGGCTGGCGGCCGCCGGCCACGTCCGCCGGCGGCCCAGCCCCACCGACCGGCGCAAGGTGGAGCTCCGGGTCAGCGAGCAGGCCGTCGCGCTCGGCTGGGACTTCTTCGGCCCCCTGCTCACCGGCATGGTCGCCGCGATGCGGCAGTTCAGCCCGGCCGAACTGGACACCGTCGGGCGCTTCCTGCGCGAGGTCGCCGCCGTCACCCGGTGGCAGGAGCGCCCGGCGGGGACGCCTTAGGCGAGCCCGGTGGCCGGCTCGGCGGCCTGCCCGGTGCGGGCGGCGGGCGCGTAGGCGGCGACGAAGCCCTGCCGCCAGCTCGGGTACCGCGGCGCCCACCCAAGCTCGCGCTTGGCCTTGGCGTTCGAGGCACCACGGGCCTGGGTCGCCCCGATCACCGCGTCGCCGCCCACGATCAGCCGGACCAGCCAGGCGGGGAGGTGGCGGGGCGGCTTGGCGTCGAGCACCCTGGCCAGCTCGGGCAGCCAGTCGCGGGCCGGGGCGGGCTCGTCGTCGACGATGTTGTAGACGCCGGGCCGGCCCTGTTCCAGCGCGAGGGCGGTGGCGGCCGCGGCGTCGTCCAGGTGGATCCAGGAGCTGTAGCCGTCCCCGTTGCCGATGAGCGGGAACCACCGCTTGCGCACCATCCTGACCAGCTGGTCCGCAGGTTCCCCGTAGAAGCCGCCGTACCGGAGCGCGATCCCGCCCCCGGCGGTGACCGCCTGGTCGAGGTAGGTCATGGCCGCGTTGGTCTGCTGCGCTCCCGCGGCCGGGGCGGAGTCGAGCGGGTCGGCTTCGGTCTTGACCATCCCGCCTTCCCTGGCGTAGCGGTACGGCGCGAAGCTCTGGGCGACGAAGCGGGACACGCCGGCCTCCCGCGCCGCGGCCAGCAGGGCATCGGTGCCCTCGGTGCGCAGCCGGTTGGTCTGGGCGAAGGTCCGGTCGAGCTTGCGGGAGAATCCGCCGCCTGCCAGCGCCGTCGCCTGGTGGACGATCGCGTCCGGCCTGGCATCGAGAACGGCTGCCCGCACCGCGGGCGCGTCCAGCAGGTCGAGCGCGATCATCTCGGCGCCGAGCTCCCGGAGCTGCCCGGCACGCTGCGGCGACGACCGGAAGGTTCCGATCACCTGGTGGCCACGGCCGATGAGCTCGGGAACGAGCCGTCGGCCGATCGCGCCGCTCGCCCCCGCGACGAAGATTCGCATTGCTTACTCCTCCCGTAGGTTCCCTTCGGCTCACTGAACCCTGGCCGCGGCGGGATGTGACATCGGCCCGGAACCGGCGGGAGACCGCCCGCTACCGCGCTGGCCGGTAAGTGACGATCAGGGTGCCGCTGCTGGTCGGCTGGGCGTGGGCCAGCTCGAACGTGGTCAGCGCTTCGTCGCCGGCGAACAGCCGCTTGCGGCCGCCACCGGCGACAACCGGGCTGACCATCAGGGTGAGCTCATCGAGCAGCCCCTGCCGGATCAGCGACCGGACCAGCGAGGGGCTGCCGGCGGTCCCGATCGTCCCGCCGTCTTGCTGGCGCAGCTCCGTGACGAAATCGGCCACCGAGCCCCTGATCAGCGTGCTGTTCTGCCACTGGGAGACGGAGCCGAGGGTGGTGGAAGCGACGTACTTCTGCGTGCTGTTGATGTAGCTCGCGAACGGTTCGTCGGTCGAGGCCGGCCAGTACCCGGCCCATTCGGTGAACGTCACCCGGCCGAGCAGTACCGCGTCCTGCTCGTCGAGCATGCGAGACAACACGGCGCACATCTCGTCATCGAAGGCGGGCTGCCACTCGTTGGGGGCCTCGACGACACCGTCGATCGAACTGAAAAGCCCCGCGGTTACCTTGCGCATGTGATCGGTTCCTCCATGCCGGTCAGAGCATTCCTGGTCGCTGTCACCAGGGAGGCTAGGCGGGAGGCGGTACTCAGGTCTTGTACAGGAGCGACAGTGGCTCCGGTGGATTCCGGTCACGCAACTGGGTGGCGGTCCGCCCGATGTAGCGGGTCAGCGACCGGGCAAGGTGCGGCTGGTCGAAGTACCCGAGCTGGCAGGCCACCTCGTGGGCGGGCAGGCCCTGCCGGATAAGAGCTGCTGCCTGCCTGGCGCGCCCGATCTGCCTGATCGCCCCGCGGGTGAGCCCGGTCGCCGCGACGACGCGCCGCTGCAGGGTGCGCTCGGACACATCAAGGGCTGCGCCGCGAATCGCAGCGGTGACGACCGGGTCCCAGACCAGCACCCCCTCATGCGCCAGCCGCCGCACGAAGACCTCGGCATTGTCGTAACCGGGCAGGCACCAGGCGGAACCGTTCAGCCAGAACGACCGTCGCGTCGCATCGGGAATCTCGGCAGAACCATCGACCAGCCGGCTGGCCGGCATCTGCGACAGCGACGTGCCGAGCGAGAAGCTGATTCCGGAGAACGTGGCAGCGTCCGGAACGGGAGCCAGGCTTGCCTTCGACTCCGGCCCTTGCACAGCCACGCTGACCCGGCCGCGCTGCTGCCAGCAGACCAGATCCCAATGCGGCGTCGCGATCGACATCATCCGGCGGACGTCAGAGCTACTGCTGCGCCACACCCGCTCGATGTACGGCGAATCGGACGGCCGGCTCTCGATCTCCAAGCCCATCCGCGTCTATCCCTCCGCCGCCGTTCGGTCTCCTCCGACGGTGATGAGACGAGCCGGGCGGGCCATACTCATCGCTCCGGATGACAACGGCGGCCGTTCCGTTTGTGACTTATTGACACTCTCAGCGCCGAGCATGACAATCACTAACATCGTCGGCGTTCTGTGACCAGGTCCTCCCGGAGGACCTGGTCCTCCGGGAGGAGCAGCCATGGCGGGCAGGCTGAGTATGCGGATCGTGTCCCCGCTGGCAGTGGCCGGCCTGATCGGCTGGTTAGCCGCTGCTCCGGCGGCCAAGGCGGGCGCCGCAGCAGGTCCGGGCGCCGCAGCGGGCCCCGGAGCGCTCGGCGCAGCGGGCCCCGGAGCGCTCGGCGCGGCTGGCCCCGGAGCGCTCGGCGCGGCGTTCCAGGCCGCCGCGCAGCGCGAGAGCGTTCCCGAGGACCTGCTGCTGGCCGTGTCCTACCTGCGCACCGGGTGGAACGCCAGCTACCAGGCGGACGAGAGCGGCCTGGCGTCCTACGGGCCGATGGCGCTGTCCATGGACAAGAACGGCCATGGCACGCTGGCTCAGGCCGCGGCCGATCTCGGCCTGCCGGCCAGCCAGCTGGAGACCGATCCGGCGGCCAACATCATGGGCGGCGCCGCCGTGCTGGCCGACGACGTCAAGGCGACGAACGGGACGAAGGCGGCCACCCTCGGCCAGTGGTACGGCGCCCTCGCCGATTTCACCGGCATCTCCTACTACCAGCCCGCCAAGCAGTTCGCCGACTCCGTGTACGCGCTGCTCGAGCAGGGCGTCACCGGTGCCGCCACCGACGGCGAGCAGCTCAGTGTGACCGCCCAGCAGGCCAGCCCGGACACCGCCCTGATCGACGTGCTGAACCTCACCCACCTGCAGCCGCAGCAATCGGACTATCCGGGCAACACCGTGTACATCCCCGCCCAGGGGACCGGCTTCGGAGGGTCGAACCGGCCGAAGAACGGCCTGTTCCTCGGCTACGTGGTGGTCCACGACACCGAGGAGGACTACCCCGGCACGGTGGCGTCGTTCAGCGAGCCGCATGATTTTGTCTCGGCGCACTATGTCGTCGACGGGCAGGACAACGCCCCGGTCAGCTACCCGCCGGTCACCCAGTTCGTGCACAACCACGACATCGCCTTCCACGCCGGCAACTTCTGGTTCAACCAGCACTCGATCGGCATCGAGAACGTGGGGTTCGCCGACCACCCGGCCGGCTACTTCACCCAGCAGCTCTACGACACCTCAGCCCGGCTCGTGGCTTACAACGCCGCCGTCTACGGCATCCCGCTGGACCGGGCGCATCTCATCGAGCACGGCAACATACCCGGCCCGTCGGACGTGTTCACGCACGGCATGCACTGGGACAACGGCACCTTCTGGGACTGGCCGTACTACCTGTCCCGGATCGACTTCTTCTACGGCCAGTGGACCGGCGGCGCGGCGGCGCCCGCGCCTGCCGTGCCGTCGGCGTACGCGCAGCCGCAGCCGCAGATCCGGATGATCAGCGTGAACAGCCAGTACGGCGCGGCCGCCGACATCCCCGCGTGGGAGTCCAGCCAGCACCTCGACTACACGGGCGTCTACACCCAGCCCGGCGGCTCGCAACTGGTGCTCGGCGCGTCCAGCCCGGCCACCTGGACCAGCCCGTCCTCCTTCAACGCCCGCGACTTCTCGTGTGACAACCTGCCTGACGCCACCCGGCAGGCGAACGGGACCTGGACCGAGGACACGCACTCGGATCTGCGGGCCAAGGCGGACTGGGGCGACGCGTTCGCGCTGCTGGACCAGCAAACCGTGAACGGCGTGACCTGGGACAAGATCGACTTCAACGGCACCTCCGGCTGGGTCCGCGACTCCGACACCAGCAACGGCTGGGGGGTGAGGGTCACCTTCACCGGCGGCAGCCAGCCCACCGACATCTACGGCCAGCCGACCCTCTCCGCGTCGCACGTCATCTGCTCCGACAGCGGCAACGGGTTCTCCCGGGCCGGTCAGTCGTACGTGTCGCAGAACGTCTACACCGATCCGGCCACCGGCATCACCTGGTACCAGATCTTCTACAACCACCGGCTGGCCTGGGTGCCGGCCTCCGAAGTCACCACCAGCTGATCGGAGCCACGCCATGATCCGAGCGGGCCTGTTCGTCCGGCGTGCCGCGGTCACCACGGCAACGGCTGCGCTGTTTCTGGGAGCCGGTGCGGGCGCGCTCGCCGGGTCCGCGCAGGCTGCCCAGCGGGAGAACATCGTCTTCCACCACTACGCGACCGCCGCCGACTTCGCGGCGGGGGCGTCCGACGGGACACAGCCCGCCTCGGCGGCTGGCGGGATCACGCTGGCCGGCAGCGGGCTCACGGCCGGGACCTACACCGACCCGGAAAGCGGTCATGCGATCAGTTATCAGAGCGGGTCGTGGACCTCGCCGTGGTTCGCTACCGGCTTCCCGTTCTCCGAGCTCGTCTCCTCCTGGAACGCGGCCACCCCGCCCGGAAGCTGGCTCAAGGTCCAGATGCAGGCGGAGACGGACCAGTCCGCGCTGACCAAGTGGTACACGATGGGCATCTGGGCGTTCGATACCTCGACGATCCACCGGACGTCGGTGAACGGCCAGGGCGACGCGGATGGCACGGTCGCCACCGACACGTTCTTCGCCAAGGACCACCCGATGGTGTCCTACCGGCTGCAGGTGACGCTGTACCGGGCCGACGGCAGCTCAGCCACACCGGTGCTGCGTGAGGTCGGCGCGGTTGCGTCGAACGCGCCCGCGGTCAACCCCAAGCCATACGTGCCGAGCCCGCTCGGCGGCGCCGAGGGGACGGTGCTCAGCCTGCCGGAGTACTCCCAGGAGATCCACACCGGCGAATACCCGGAGTTCGATGGCGGCGGCGAGGCATGGTGCAGCCCCACCTCAACCGACATGGTGACGACCCACTGGGGCACCGGGCCGAGTGCCGCCGACCTGGCCTCGATGCCCCCGTCGACCAGTTCGTCGGCCGTCCAGCCGGCCCAGGACCTGTCGGTCGACTGGACCGCCATGCACACCTTCGACTACGCCTACCGCGGGACCGGCAACTGGCCCTTCAACATCGCGTACGCGGCCAGCTACGGGCTGGCCGGCGAGGTCACCCAGCTGCATTCGCTGTCTGAGGCGGAGCAGTTCATCAAGGCGGGGATCCCGGTGGTCGCCTCGATCGCCTTCACTTCCAACCAGCTCCCCGGCTTCCTGTTCAAGTCCACGGCGGGGCACCTGCTGGTCATCGTCGGGTTCACCCCGACCGGGGACGTGGTGGTGGACGACCCCGCGTCGACCAGCGACCAGGCCGTGCAGCACGTCTACGACCGGGCTCACTTCGAGCGGGACTGGCTGGCCTCCACCGGCGGCATCGTCTACCTGATCCACCCGTCCTCGGTCCCGCTCCCGGCCAACCTGCCCGGCCAGCCCGCCAACTGGTAGCCGTCAGGCTCCGGATGAACGGGGGGTGCCCGGGCCGGCGGCATCCCCCGGGCGCTGCCCCTGGGGGCAGTACGATGGGCGCCGTCGATCCGAAGGTCAGGCTCCAAGGCTCAGCAGGAGGTCGCTGAAACACACCCGGCTCCGGGCGCCGGATAGAACTTCCGGATGTGCCATTCGCCGCGCTGTAAACGGCGAATAGCGTAAGTACCGTTGCGAATCGCGAGCCGGATAAGGAATCATCGCGGGGCGTTAGCTCAATGGTAGAGCAGCGGACTTTTAATCCGTGGGTTCTGGGTTCGAGCCCCAGGCGCCCCAC